>JAHEDA010000324.1 GCA_024641445.1 Gammaproteobacteria bacterium | reverse complement strand
GGGTCGCTGTCAGACTGGAGTAAATTTTCGATTAAGGAATAATTGAAAAAGTTGCACGTCTGCGTCGCAGACAAGGTAGTCCCGGAGAGGGATCTTTCTGCGTATTTTCTTTACCTTGAATTGTCCACGAGATTTCTTACAGGCCAGTGAGGGTTCAGGACCTGAACCCCAAAGAAATTGGCGCGCCCGGCGCGATTCGAACGCGCGACCCCCGCCTTCGGAGGGCGGTACTCTATCCAGCTGAGCTACGGGCGCCTGGTATTGCCTGAACAAGATTTGCCCTGCCCAGTAAGTCGGTCGCTAGGATACCGGCAAACCCCCTGTGGGTCCACGTTATAACAGTTTTGACCCAGGGCTTTAGTTTATTTTGCCCTAATTTTGTGCTTAATTTTTCTGCCGCCCACCCGATAACCAGGCACTTACTAAATCCCCAGATATTTGACTGCCCCGCTCGGCAATTCAAGACGGAAGGTATATGACACAGCACAAGCACAGTAAGGCCCTCTTTGCCTCATTGATTGTCGGGGTGTGGCTGTTGGGGACTGCGGTGGGATTTTGGTGGTTTGAATTCAGGGACCTGCGTGCGTTTGGGGGCGAGGCGAGCACGCGCTTCTTTGACGGTGACGCCTTACGCAGGTCGGTGCAGGCAATAGTGCCCGCGAGTTCAGGGGTAGCACGGCCCGTTGTGCTGCACTTCTGGGAGCCGGACTGTTCCTGCTCACGCTTTAGTAATCAGCATGTCCGTGAGCTGATCGCGAACTATGTACCAAAGGGCTTCCGCTTTATGGTGGTCGCGCATGCGGCGAGTCCTGAGCGTGAAGCCGCGCTACGGCGGCAGGCGCAGCAGGTATTTGGTGCGGTGGAGGTGGTGTTTAGCCACGACGCACAATTAGATGCTCACATTCCTTCAAGCCCAGCCGCAGTAATCCTGGATGCGAAAAAGGGTCTGGCCTATTTTGGTCCATACAGCAGTGGTGCGGTATGCAGTGCGGGCAAGGGCAGCTTTGTTGAGGCGATTCTGGACGAGGTCGCGCAGGGGCGTAACCCGGCCAAGGTCAATACCCTGGCTTACGGTTGTTTTTGCGGCTGGGCCAGATCGAATCAGCACATATAGGAGTACAACCCCAAGGGAGCCGGTGGGGTTGGCAATACATTTAGGGAAGCAGTGAACAGTTAGTAAACGAGGTAAAGGTAATGGAGACTTCAACAATTCGTACCCTGGCACAGCAGCGTAGCGACGCCGATAAACTGATGTCGGGGGTGGTAATATTTTTATTTGTATGCAGCCTGGGTCTGGCGAGTTGGTATGACACATGGGCCGAGGCATTGTTGATCGGTTTGCCAGCGGTACTGGTGACGAGTTTTTTGAGCCGTGCACTCGGAGGCAGCTTGATCAGTCGTATCGCCAATGGTGCGGCGTTTATGATCTTTTCAGGGCTGATGATCAATCAGGCGCACGGGATGATCGAATTACATTTTGGCATCTTTGTTCTGCTGGCCTTCTTGTTGCAATACCGTGACTGGGTACCCGTATTGACCTCGGCAGCCGTGATCGCTGTGCATCATGTGGCATTCTACTTCGCACAGGACGCGTCGATGGGTGTGTTTGTGCTGCCCAGCACCAATGGACTCAATGGTTTTGTGATCATTGTGTTGCATGCGCTCTATGTGGTGTTCGAGACGGCGATCCTTATATATATGTCGGTAAAGAGTTCGCGCGAGATCCGTCAGACCGAGAGCCTGATGAACTCCATGACGGAGATGGCACAGCGACAGGAGCTTAGCCTGGGCGAGGCGCAGACGATTGCAAACAGCCTGTTTGCAGCGGTGAGTGAGATCAATCGCTCGGCCCAGAACCTGAGTGAGGGGGCCACGCAGCAGGCCGCCAGTATTGAAGAGACACGCGCCTCACTGGAACAGATGGGTTCCTCCATTGCACAGAATAGCGAGAATTCGCGCGTGACCAATGGCAATGCCAAACAGGCCGCGCAACAGGCGGGTGAGAGTGGTGATGCGGTGCGAAATACCGTTGAGGCCATGCGCGATATTGCGACGCGAATTAACATCATTGAAGACATCGCCTACAAGACCAATCTGTTGGCCCTCAATGCGGCGATTGAGGCGGCGCGTGCGGGTGAGCATGGTAAGGGTTTCGCGGTGGTTGCCGATGAGGTGCGAAAACTGGCAGAACGTTCGCAGAGTGCGGCACAGGAGATCAGTAGCCTCTCCGCCAACAGTCTGTCCATCGCGCAGCAGGCGGGTGGTAAGCTGGAGGCCATGGTGCCGAGTATCCAGAAGACTGCCCAGTTGGTGAGTGAGATCACCGCCGCCTCTGAGGAACAGGCCAGTAGTGTGGAGCATGTGACCAGTGCGATTGGCCAGATGGACTCGGTTGCTCACAACAATGCCTCGGCGGCAGAGCAGATGGCCGCCACGGCCCGCGAGATGAACGAACAGGTCGAGCGTCTGCGCGAGGTTATGGAATTGTTGCAGGCCCAGGAGGAGGCGGCCTGAGCCGTAGAGTAATGCCAATTGGATGCCCCCACCGTGGGGCGTCCCCTTCCGGTCGATAGCCCCAAAAGCGGATTCCCGCTATACTTGCCGCCACATTTTCGCCCCGTGCCTTGGCGCGGACTCCGATAGATTATTGAGGGGACAAATTAGTGAGCCAGCAAGACAGCGTTTTCCTACGTACCTTTATCAGCGTCGCGGCCGGTATCGTGGCCTTTATGTTTATTGCCATCTTCCTGGCCAATGTCATGACACCGAAAGATGTCTCCAGTGACCCGATGGTGCAGGCCGCCACCGACAAGCGCATTGCCCCGGCTGCCCAGGTGTATGTGGGTGCTGCCCCGGCGGCCTCCGCCAGTGCCTCGGCTGACCCCAAGGAGACCTTTCAGTCTGTTTGCTTTGCCTGTCATGGTACCGGTGCCGCGGGTGCCCCCAAGTTTGGCGACAAGGCCGCTTGGAAGAGTCGCATTGCCCAGGGTACGAGCACGCTGTATCAACACGCACTCAATGGCTTTAAGGGAATGCCTGCCAAGGGCGGTCGTGGCGACCTGAGCAACAAGACGGTGCAGGCCGTGGTCGACTATATGGTTGCTCACGCCAAGTAATTCAGGCTGCTGCAAGGAACAACGAGGCCGCACAGTGTGCGGCCTTTTTTATTTCTTGAGTCGGG
>JAHEDA010000060.1 GCA_024641445.1 Gammaproteobacteria bacterium | reverse complement strand
ATGACGAGGTGTTCTTCATCGCACCGAAGAAACACATTCGCGCCGTCATGAGTGAGATGCGTGAGCTGGACAAGCCCTATAAGCGCATCATGATCGCGGGGGGCGGCAACATCGGCAAGCGCGTGGCCATGGCGCTGGAGGCGAGATATCAGGTCAAGCTGATCGACCACAACGCCGAGCGCACCCAGGCCATCTCCAATGAACTTGAAAAGACCATCGTGCTCCTGGGTGACGCCGCCGATGAAGAATTGTTACTGGAGGAAAACATCGAGGACACCGATGTCTTCTGTGCCCTCACCAACGACGATGAGGCCAACATCCTCTCCTCCATGCTGGCCAAGCGCCTCGGCGCGCGCAAGGTCATGACCCTGATCAATCGCACCGCCTATGTCGATCTGGTACAGGGTGGTGAGATCGATGTGGCGATTTCGCCCCAACAGTCCACCATCGGTAGCCTGCTGGCGCACGTGCGCCGTGGTGACGTCGCCAAGGTGCACTCACTACGGCGTGGTGCCGCCGAGGCCATCGAGGCCATCGCCCATGGCGACAAGACCTCGTCCAAGGTCGTCGGTAGAAAGATAGAGGAATTGAAGCTACCCCATGGCACTACCATCGGGGCAATTGTGCGCGGCAAAGAGGTCATCATTGCCCATCACGACACCATCATTCAGTCAGAGGACCACGTCATCCTGTTCCTGGTAGACAAAAAGCGCATCAACGATGTTGAGCGCATGTTCCAGGTAGGCATCACCTTTCTCTAACACACCCCGATGCAATTCCTCGCCATTCAACGCATCTTCGGCCTCCTGCTGGTGGTCTTCAGCAGCACTATGCTGCCGCCCATGCTGGTCTCCATCCTCTATGCCGATGGCGCGCTTGAGCCCTTCTTCGACGCCTTCGCCGTTACCCTTGTCACTGGCATCGTGCTATGGCTGCCGGTAAAGCATCGCAAACGCGAACTGCGCCTGCGTGACGGCTTTCTGGTCGTGGTCTTGTTCTGGAGTGTGTTGGCGTTGTTCGGCGCCATCCCCTTTGTGTTGTCACCGCAGCCGGAGGTCAGCTTCACCGAGGCCTTTTTTGAGTCCATCTCCGGCCTAACGACAACCGGCGCAACCATTCTTACGGGGATTGATCACCTGCCCAAGTCCATCCTCTTTTACCGGCAACAACTACAGTGGCTGGGTGGTATGGGTATCATCGTGTTGGCAGTGGCCATCATGCCCATGCTTGGCATCGGCGGTATGCAGTTGTATCGCGCCGAGACCCCCGGCCCGGTAAAGGACAGCAAGCTGACACCACGTATCACCGAGACCGCCAAGGCCCTGTGGTACATCTACCTCGCCCTCACCGTTGCCTGTGCACTCGCCTATTGGATTGCGGGCATGGATGGCTTCGATGCCATTGCCCACAGCTTTTCCACCGTCGCCATTGGCGGCTTCTCCACCCATGACGCCAGCATGGGGTTCTTTAATAACAAACCTCAGGTCGAATTGGTGGCCATCGTCTTCATGTTGCTGGCGGGTATGAACTTCGCCCTGCACTTTATCGCCTGGCGCTCGCGTAGCCTCCTCAATTATTTTCGCGACGCCGAGTTCCGTATCTATCTCTCTATATTATTTGGTGTCGCTGTCGTCGCCTCATCGTATCTGTATTACACCGATCACTTTCTCTATCCCTGGCGCGCGATCCTGCACGGGACCTTTCAGGCCGTCTCCATCGGGACCACCGCAGGCTTCACCACGCATGAATATCATAACTGGCCCGGCTTTCTCCCCGTGCTGTTACTCTTTACCAGTTTTATCGGTGGTTGCGCGGGCTCTACCGGCGGCGGCATGAAGGTGATCCGTTTTCTATTGTTGCTAAAGCAAGGCATGCGCGAGATCAAGCGTGTCATACACCCCAACGCCATCATAACCATCAAGGTTGGAGGCAGACCCCTACCCGATCGGGTCGTCAATTCGGTGTGGGGATTTTTCTCCGCCTATGTCGCCTCATTCAGCGTCATAATGTTATTGATGATGCTGACCGGGCTCGATCAGATCAGCGCCTTCTCGGCTACAGCCGCCGCGATCAATAATCTCGGCCCCGGACTCAATGAGGTTGGCGCCAATTACGCGGGCGTCAGTGATGCCGGCAAGTGGATCCTGAGTTTTGCCATGTTACTGGGACGTCTGGAGATCTTCACCCTCATCGTCCTGCTTACCCCTGCCTTCTGGCGACGTTAACATGCGGCTATTGGCTGTTCTGCGAATCCTCGGTGTGTTCATGGCCCTGCATAGCCTGGGTATGCTGCCACCACTCATCCTGTCACTTATATATGACGACGGCCAATACCGCGATTTTCTCTACCCGATGCTATTCACCCTGGCGGTTGGCGTTGCTCTGTGGGTACTGCTGCAGCAACAACAGAAAGAGCTGCGGCGACACGAGGGATTCCTTATTGTCGCCTTATTCTGGTTAGTGCTGAGTGCAGTGAGTGCCTTACCCCTGGTAATGGGACCGCACCTGGATTTTGCCGAGGCCTTCTTCGAGGCCACCTCTGCCTTCACCACCACCGGCGCCACCGTCATGACCGGCCTGGACGCACTCCCACGGTCGGTGCTGTTTTACCGTCAGGAACTCCAGTGGTTTGGGGGGATCGGCATTATCGTTATCACCATTGCGCTGTTACCCCTATTAGGGATTGGCGGCATGCAGCTCTTCCGTGCCGAGACACCCGGCCCCATGAAGGACGAAAAACTCACCCCGCGTATCGCCCACACGGCCCGTATCTTCTCTCTCATCTATCTCGGCCTTACCGTGAGCTGCATTGTGGGTTACCTGCTGGCGGGCATGTCTACCTTCGATGCCGTAGTACATAGCTTCTCAACCCTCTCCACCGGCGGCTTCGCCACCCACGATAGCAGCATGGCCTATCATAAGAGTCTGGCGGTGGAGATCATCACCGAGGTCTTCATGCTGCTCGGCGCAATGAATTTTAGTATCCACTTTCTCGCCATGCGCCAACGCAGCCTGCGCGCCTACATCGCCAATGCCGAGGTAGCCACCTTCCTGTTGATCGTTGCAGGCGTGATCGCCCTCATCACCCTCGTGCTAACACTCAGTCATACCTACGCCAGTGTGTTTACCGCGCTACGCCACGCTAGCTTCACCACTATTTCAGTTATCACCAGTACGGGCTACACCACCGAGGATTTCTCGGTGTGGCCAACCTTTGTGCCGGTGTTACTCATCCTCATCAGTTTTATTGGTGGCTGTTCCGGCTCAACGGCGGGTGGCATGAAGGTCATCCGTGTCATGTTACTGTTCAAGCAGGGCTATCATGAGATCCTGCAACTCATCCATCCCAAGGTCGTTCGCCCCATTCGTATCTCGGGCCAGGTCTTCAGTAGTGACGTGTTGAGTGGTGTATGGGGATTCTTCGCACTCTATGTCGCCATCTTCTGTATCGCCATGTTGGTACTCATGGCAGGTGGCCTGGATCAGATCACGGCATTCTCCGCCGTGGCCACCTGCATCAATAACATGGGCCCCGGACTCGGTGAGGTGAGCGTTAACTTCAAATCGATTGCCGACTGGCAGAAACTCATCCTGGCCCTTTGTATGCTGCTGGGTCGGCTGGAGATCTTTACGTTAATCGTATTATTTATGCCGAGCTTCTGGCGGCGGTAGGTGACAAAGTTGTCAGGCTATCAGAAAACCAAGGCATAACTTGAGTAGACAATCAAAACGCCGATTTGGTTCCACTCCACCCGCACCAGACATTACATATCGAACAGAAAAACATACGCCCTTGCATGGGGAATTAGGGCCATGCCTCAACATATATCTGGCCAACAACTGTCTTCAGATATACCATTCTAGTCAGAATCCGGTTTGTAGTATATTAATATTGGGTCAATCATCGCCCATACCCAGAGCGCTTTTAGAGGGGGAACGCCTTGAATTGTGTGCATGCGTCGGATGGCGACAACTTATGACAATGAGATAACAACAATGACAAAGCTGAAACATACACCGGCTAGTGACCAAATGACATCATGGAGCAACCCAAATCTCGCCCCCGACCAGTTTCTCTATCAACGCCTGGGACCATGGCCACAGCCCTGCCCGTCTTACCCGATGGACCAGGCACCCGAGGTTTTAAACATCCCCCCGATCGAGACCCAGCTCTGGAATGCCACCATTGGCATGCGCTACCTGCAGACACTCACCAGCTTTCCGGCCCAGGCCTCTGCCAAAGCCGTAGCAGATGGCTCAACACCCATACCGCCCGACGATGAATTCGTCAGGATGATGACGAAATCGGTGTACTCGCGGTTTCTGAAAAACACGGCGGATAACACATGGGTGTCTGATTTTGGCGCCATGGTCGTCATCGAAAAACAGACCTTAACCAACACGTACTGCCACGCGGTGTCGTGTACATTCACTCTCACGGGAAAACAATTCACTATCGAGCAAATAAACTTTCCCGAAGCATCCGGCGCACCATTGGTGGTGACGAAAAATGATCCGGCATGGAATCTGGCCAAGGCCTATGCACTACAGGGCGCTGCGTACTACACACTGTTTGTAACACACCCGGCGTTGCACTTTCCGATGGACTCGGTCAATGCAATTACCAAGTCTGCGGTGCCTCACACACACCCGCTATTTCAACTCCTCTATCCGCACACCAGTTATACTTTGGCCCTGGACAATGCCGTGCTTGAGGGTGAAAACACCATCGTTAACAACCACGCACCAGGAACCTGGTTCGACCCACTTACGGGTAACGGCTACGAGATCAGGCGCCTGTTCAATGTCGGCTACAAGGGGAGGGTCGATCACCCAGGCGTATACCCGGCATTCGACTACATGCAACCATGGATGGATACAAGCACCCCTTACGGGGCATGTCTGAAAGTGTACTACAAACCATTTTTTACATTCTGCTCGACCGTGGCTGACCTGATCCACAGGGAAAGTCCCAATGACACTTATGTTGCAAGGTGGGCGAAATACATCAGCAGCAATGTGGAAGGATTTCCCAATGAGCAGAAGATATTCAATCCGGGTGTCCTGGCCAATGTGATGGCGATTTATATGTGGGACGTATCGGTGTCACATGGCGCCGATCACTACAGTTTCGCCAATGACATTGCACCAAAGGGCGGTGATGCAACGACACCGCCACTGGCAGCATGGAAGTTTTTACGGATACGACGTCCAGCACCCACGAGCAAGAGCGACGGAGCCGATGTCAAGGTGGTGGGCGATCTATGTACCCCCGACGACCTGTATCGGACCGAGATGGCGCAGGAGATGTTTTTCAAGAGCTCAACGATCCCGCCGAGCCTTTTCGACACCCATTATGCATTCACCTCAAAAGAGCTTCTCGACGCGCAGAAAGTCTTTCATGATGATCTGGCATTGGCCGCTGCAAAGGTGACGGAGATCATGGACAACTTTATGCAACTGAAGCCTGATGCGAATTACGCATACAGCAATACCATCCCGGCCAGCATACAATATTAGGGTTTGTTCGCCTTGATTCACAAGATCTGATGATGCGTATGAGCGAGACTTCGTGTTTCGCTCGGAGGAAATCCCGCCCCTATGCAAATACCCGGCTATTACCTGGTGCAACGGATCCAACAGGACGAGCGAAGCGCGTTCTGGCGTGCACGTGATGTAAACAACAGGTCGGTCATCGTCAAGACGCCGCTAACGGGTGTTCCCTCCGTGCGCGAGATCGCGCGTTACCAATGGGCATTCGATCGGACGCGCGAGGCCGACCAGCGCGCCGTGGCGCAGCATCTCGATCTTGTTCGCTTTGGTGCCTCGGTGGCACTGGTGTTCGATGATGACGGTAGTACGTATCTATCCGACATGATCGTTCCCGGGGGACTGCCCCTGATCACGTGGCTCGAACTGTCGGTTATGTTGTCCACCTCGATCGGGCGATTCCACCTGTCAGGTCTGGTCCACAAGGACATCAAACCGTCGAATGTGCTTGTAGCCCCGAACAATTCCGGTGTGCGTCTGACCAACCTCGATCTGGCCATCAGCCTGCGTCGGGAAACGGTGGGCGCAGTAACGCTGAAAAATATCGAAGGCACGCTGGCCTACATGTCCCCGGAACAAAGCGGTCGGATCAGTGGCCAGATTGATAATCGCTCAGATCTGTACAGTCTGGGTGTAACGCTGTTTGAACTGGCGTGCGGGCAACTACCCTTTCAGGCGGACACGGCGGTGGAACTCGCGCACGCACACGTCGCACGCCCAGCCCCACTATTGCAACACCTGCGCGCCGACCTACCACCTATCCTGTCGGATATTGTGAACCGCCTGTTGGCCAAGAATGCCGATGAGCGCTACTCCAGCGCGCAGGGACTGACTCACGACCTCACTCATTGCCTGGACGAGTTGCAACGCACTGGCACCGTGCGCACATTTGAGCTCGGCATAGGCGATACGACCTCCACCTTCCGTGTGCCGGATCGCCTGTACGGGCGTGAAGTCGATCACGAACAGCTGCTGTCCGCGTTCGAGCAAGCACGCCAAGGGATTCAGGCATTGGTCACAGTGTCGGGCTTGAGCGGTATCGGCAAGACCGCACTCGTGAATGACACACGTCGTGGCCTAAGCGTTCTTCACTCCCATCAGGGAAATGGAAGATACGATCAGTTTTACCTTGGAAGTGGAAAGTTCGACCAGTTTCGTACCGACCTGCCCTATGTCGGCATCATGCAGGCACTTGGCAGCCTATTGCGCCAGGTACTGGCCGAACCGGAAGAAACGCTGTCGATCAAGCGCGAGCAACTCCAGCGCGCAATGGGGTCGCACGGCCGCTTGCTCACCGACATGTTGCCCGATCTGTTGGCCATCATTGGTCACCAACCCGAGGTGGAGGCCGTGCCCCCTCGTGACGCCGAGCGACGATTGCACCGGCTCGTGGGACAGTTTCTCGCCATATTCGCGACACCCGAGCGTCCCCTGCTCCTGTTCCTGGACGATCTCCAATGGGCCGACCCGTCATCACTACAACTGCTGGAATCACTCGTAAGCGATACCAGCCTCAACTATTCAGTGCTGATTTGCGGCTATCGCTCCAACGAAGTCAGCATCGGTCACCCCCTGCACGTGACACTGCAAGTCATGCGCGCCACGGCCCGCATGACAGCAGACATCACACTCGGACCGCTGAAGCCTGCCGATATAGATCACCTGCTGGCTGACACCCTGCATACCGAACCCGACAAGGTGCACTCCCTGGGGAGTTATATCCACACCGCATCGGGCGGTAATCCCTTCGTCGCACGCGAGTTTCTGCGCGCCCTGCATTCACGCGGTTTCTTTCAATACGACGAAGAACACCACGCCTGGTCCTGGAATATTGCCCGACTCAAAGACTACTCGTTGCCCGATTCCGTCGCCGCACTGCTGACTGACCGTCTGAGAGAACTGAGCCCTCGGACCCTGGACCTGCTCGACACGGCCGCCTGTGTCGGCAGCGAGTTTGATTTGCGCACGCTGGCCGATGTGCATGAAATGACCCAGAGTGCTGCCGCCGTCGGCCTGTCGGCTGCGGTGCGCGACGGCGTCATTGTTCCTCTGGATGCACACTACAAGGACTTCGAATCGCTCGATGCGTGGGACGTAACACAAGAGACGCTGGGTGAGCTTGGCACGGCCCGTTACCGCTTCCAGCATGACCAGGTCCGGCAGACAGTACACGAACGTCTTGACGCAACCCGTCAGGCACAACGCCATCTGCACATCGGTCGCTTGTTATTGAAAAGCCTGTCACCAGAAGAGCTGAATCGCCAGGCAGTGGATGTCTTTGCACACGTGGTGTTTGCCCTCGACATGGTTCAGGACCCTGACGAACGCAAGCGCTTGTCGCACTTGGGCCTGGCAGCAGGGCTACGCGCGCAACGAGCCATGGCTTTTACCACCGCGCGTACCCTACTGCGCGCTGCGGCACAACTCCTGTCCCCCACGGCCTGGGACGAAGATTACGACACTGCACTGGGTATTCACCTGGCACTTGCCGAGTGCGCCTACGCCTTAACGCTCTCTGATGAATTCGAGTCAAGTTCGCAACTTGTCATCCAACACGCGCGCACGTCGGCACAGCGCTCGCTGGCCTACGGTTTGAAAATTCGTGCGAACTCGGGACGCAACCAGTACGCCGAGGCCGTCGATGTTGGCGTGGAGGTGGCCGCGTCTCTGGGCGTAAAACTTCCACGCAAGCCCCACATAGGACACATATTGTGGGCGGCAGTCCGTGTGCTTGTGACACAGCGGGGACGTGACCCGCGCGTGTTTGATGAGCTGCCTGTCGCGACCGATCCCGAAATCCAGATCGCAATCTCGCTGCTCGGTAGCGCGGCGGGGGCGGCCTATTTCGCCGAACCCAACCTGTTACCGTTGATCGGAATAACCTGTACACGGCTGTCGATCAAACACGGCATCACACCACAATCATCATATGGCTTCGCCGTCTGGGCCCTGGTTCTGTGCGGCGCGCTTGGCCGCATCGAGAATGGTTACCGCTTCGGCGATCTGGCGATGAGTATTGGACGACGCTACGGCGGCGCAGACGAATCACGCGCCAACTTCGTCGTGCACGCATTCGTCAAACACTGGAAGGAGCCCTATCCCGAGGTAGTGCGCCTGCTACATGCCGACTGGGCCTACAACCGCGACAGTGGCGACGAGGAGAACGCGACCTACAGCGCAGGGGCCATGGTCTACACACATTTTCTTGCGGGTGGTTCACTGGACGCGAGAGAACGTTTCGAAGAAGTGCTGCTCTATTTAAGAAACTCCGAACAGCACCATACCAAACATGCCTTCCTAGCCTGGACCCAGTTGATCGCGGCAATGCGCGAAAAACAGGTCCCCGACGATCTGGAGGGTGAATGGTTCCGGTACACCGATCGTATTCCCGAGTTCGAGCGAACCAACAATGTCGTTCAGATGGGGATGGGCGTGCTCGCCGCAGCAGTCCTCGATTTTCTGGCGGGTCGCCTAGATCGCGCCGAAGAGCGTTTTGCATTGGTCTCGCGACAGAAAGATGCCCTGTTGAGTCAGTCACTCGAACCCGGTATGGCGTTCTTTCGTGCACTCAACGCCTACCACCGGGTTGCCGCCGGCCTGGCAGAAACTAAAGTACTGCGCATGGCACGCCGTCAGTGTCGGCGACTGGAACGCTGGGCCGTGCATGCGCCATTCAATCTGAATCACCGCATCTCTCTGCTTAAGGCAGAGGAGTTGGCCCAGAAAGGAAAGGCGGCGGAGGCCATCCTGATGCTGCATCGCGCCTTCGAACAGGCTAGTGGCGCACCGTTTTATCAGGCACTGGCCCAGCAGAGTCTGGCTCGTCTCCTGCGCGAGAATGGTTCACCCCACCTTGCCAACGACGCAGTGTCCCGCGCCGCAGAACTATTTCGTGAGTGGGGCTCGCCCTGGATAAGCGAAGCGACAAGAGCACAGGTCGCGACACATACCGCCACCCTGGGCCTGGGATCAACAACGATTGGGTCCGCCCAACTTGAGGGTACCGACCTGCAAAGCCTGCTAGCCGCTGTAACATCGATATCCAGTGAAATCGACGAGACCAGCTTGCTCGACCACCTGATGCCCAACCTCATTGAGGTCGCTGGCGCAGACCGAGGCGTTTTGTTATTGATCGACGCTTCGGATAAGATATTGGTCGAGGCCGAAGCCAACATGGAGCGTACGATTAGCCGACGCGTACGATTGGACGACTTCGACATAATTAGCCGACGTGTAGTGGATCTCGCCCTGCGATCACGCGAACTGGTTCTGATTCACGACGCCGGCGCTGCTGAGATGCTTCGTGGCGAGTCCTACGCAGAAGACAATGGCATCGCCGCGATCCTCGCCGTCCCCATAGCCTTGCAGGGTCGCATGATTGCCATGCTGTATCTTGAAAACCATGTCGCACGTGGCGCATTCACAGCGGGCCGAGTAGAAATCGCTCGTGCACTGGGTGCGCAAACTGCTATCGCCTTGCAGAATGCGCGCCTATACGGACGCGTGCAGACCGCGCTCAACGAACAGACGATCATGACCGAGGCCAACCGGCGATTTGTCCCGGGCGGCTTCCTAAAGGGTCTAGGTTGCACGAGTATCGTAGATGTCAAACTCAACGAAGTCGTTGAGCGAGAGATGAACGTTATGTTTGTGGACCTGCGCAGCTTCAGCACCATCTCGTCCCAGCTCGGGCCACGCGGCACCATTGAGTTGATCAACCGCTATCTCTCACACGTACAGCCGGGCATTGCTGTACACGGTGGTTTCGTCGCGCAATATTATGGTGATGGTATTCTTGCCTTGTTCCCGGACAACACCGACGATGCCTTGCGCGGCGCTATTGCCATGTGTCGCGGCCTGGACGGCTATAACCGCACGCGCGCCAAAGACTCCCCCGCCTTACGATTCGGTATAGGCATGCACAGTGGCACGGTAATCCTCGGCACCATCGGTGATCAGGATCACTTCCAGTGTTCCGTAGTGGGAGAGAGCGTCAACATGGCGTCCCGTATGGAGAGTCTGTGCAAACATTTCGGTGCAACACTCATACTGAGTGAAACGGCACATAAACGCGTCAGGGCACCTGAACAATTCGGATTCCGATCATTGGGCCTGGCTCAAGTTGCCGGGTGGGCACAACCCATCGAGGTCTTCGAATGCATCGCCGCCTATCCCATGAAACTGCAAGAACAAATATTGAAAAGCAGGGACATATACACCGAGGGTTTGGCCGCCTACCGAAACGAACAGTGGGAACAAGCGTTTGAACACTTCAACGCCTGCCTGCAGGTCTGTGCGCAGGACATGGTAGCGCACGGTTTTGCACAACGGTGTCACGATAACTTGTGACTTGGATGGAAAAGCACCTCAGCGATCAGCAACACTAGAAAGAAGTTCATAAATTCAACAAAGAAAATCTACATCAACTGTTAGCCAGATGCATTTCCGTATCCACGGCCATTCACAGCAACTCTACCTGCGAGCAGTCCAAACTGAGGGGGCTGATAAAGCACTTCCGGGGTTAGGAGTGACCAGTCTACATCGAAGTACCTCTTGCATGACTCATTAATAATAAATGCATTTGCTCCATATAATCCTGCGTGACGACAAGCTTGTTTGATGAACAAGAAACACTTTTCTGTAAACACCATTATCTTCATTTTAACAGCCTAATAAATAAGCAACACAAAAACAAAGGCAAAATAATTCGGGACCGCCATATACAGAAGGTAGATTGAGGTGAATGACATTTGTGGAGCCCAATGAGTCGGAAAGATCAAAATACAACTGTCAATACTTTATCGACGTGATGTTTTGTAGAAACAGGGTATGGTGAACTGAGAAATGTTGGGCTTCGCAAATGCTCTGCCCAACCTACATCCTGGAGATTTTTACGTTAATCGTATTATTTATGCCGAGCTTCTGGCGGCGTTAACCTCCAAGCTGTTCAACTCACGTTCAAATCGTGATGCGTTATTCGATTAAGTATCACTGTCCTGAACTTATAGAGTGGGGTAAGTTAGCCTGATGTCCATGATCGCCAATCTCGAAAAGCTGCTCGCCACTGGGCCAGATAGCACTATGCTGCGCTTTGGTCTGGGTCAGGCCTATTTAAAGGAGTGCCAGCCCGAGGCGGCCATGACACACCTGCGCAAGGCGCTGGAGATCGACCCCCATTACTCCGCCGCCTGGAAACTGCTGGGCAAATCGCTGGCAGAACAGGACCTGACCCAAGAGGCCATTGAAACGTATGAACAGGGCATCCAGCACGCCGAGGCCAAGGGTGACATTCAGGCCGCCAAGGAGATGAAGGTCTTCCTCAAGCGCCTGCAAAAGTAGGCACTACCGGGCCCTGCGGCGCTTTTTCAATCGC
>JAHEDA010000323.1:595-3188 GCA_024641445.1 Gammaproteobacteria bacterium | reverse complement strand
CCGCTCGCTGTCTCGATCGTCTGCGCAAGCTCACGCATGCTCACGCGATAACCCTTGAAGTGAAAGACATTAAATGCACCCAGTGTTTCTCTACGCTTGAGTAAGGCAACCGCTGTGCGCGCCATGTCCGGGATGTAAGCCCAGGTGTGCAACAGGTCAGGATTACCCGGCATGCCCACCCGAATGCCACGACGCGTGGGCTTGATCAACACATTGATCCAGGAGCTTTTTGATCGTGCCGAAATGAAATCACCGGCCCGCAAGATGATGACCTGCGCGCCATGCTGTGCGGCACGTTGCAGGCGCTGCTCCATCACCCGACGCATCTCACCCTTTTTGCTGACGGGTCGGAGCTGCGCAGACTCATCAAACTCTGGCCCCTGCGCCGGGTCGAGTACATAGACATTACCGGGAAAGAGCATGGTCAACCTTTTCTCCTCCACCACCTGCGCCGCGTTCTCCAGCATGGGTATCGCCTTGCCTGCCCAGTTGTAACCGGGCGGGTTAATGCCATAGACCATGACCTCAACCCCCTCGGCGGCCCGTCGGATATCCGCCACCTGCATGGCATCCCCCTGAATAACCTCCACACGATTTAAATCATTTGGAAGGCGACTCGGCTCACGCAACAGGGTCTTGATGGCATAGCCTTCATCCCTTAGCGCCCGTGCGGCCGCCCCACCGAAGGTCCCCGTGATTCCCAATACCAATGCCGTTTTCATATCCCGTCTCCTGTTTAGGCTGTTGCTGGGAGCAAGTTTGGCTATACAATCATGTTTAGACTACGGCGATTATCCTATACTCAATATTCATATATGAATAACATAGACTGGTCACTGATCCGCTCCTTCCTGGCTGTAGCTCGCCTGGGCAGTCTTTCCTCGGCGGCGCGTGAGCTGGGCGTGTCACAACCCACCTTGAGCCGCGACATTCAGGCCATCGAAAAGCAGACTGCGCTCAACCTGTTTCGCCGCACGACCCTCGGCCTGCAATTGACCGAGGCCGGGCAGAGCCTGGTGGAGAGCGCGGGGACCATGGATACGGCGGCGGATCGCTTTGCGCGTCAGGTGGCGGGCATGTCGATGGAGCTAGAGGGGAATGTGCGCCTGAGTGTGAACGAGATCCTTGGCACCTACCTCTTGCCAGCGGCCCTCACCATCTTTCGCCAACAGCACCCCGGCGTGCAAGTGGAGGTGGTGATGACCAACGCCACCAGCAGCTTGAGCAAGCGCGAGGCCGACATTGCGCTACGCATGTTTCAACCCACGCAACCGGACCTGGTCGCGCGCCACGTCGCCGACATGCCAATCGGTTTTTACGCCCACCGCGATTATTTGGCACAACACGGAACACCAACAAATATTAGCGAGTTCAAACAACACACCATCATCGGCTTTGACGAGGGTATGGACTTCATAGAGGGTGGGGCACACCTGGGTTATGTTTTCACGCGCAAGCACTTTGCCCTGCGCACGGATAATCTGATCCTGCAGCATAACCTCGCCCGCGCCGGTGCAGGTATCGTCGGCACCCACATCGGGCTGGCGCAATACTGGCCCGAGCTGGAACGTTTACTTGAAGATATCCCGCTGCCATCGTATCCGTTGTGGCTGGTGTGTCACGCCGATGTGCAATACAACCAGCGCATTCGTGCCATGATGCAGTTTCTGGGGGAGTGGTTTGCCGATGACCCGTATCGGCATGCCTTGATCTAATAATGCGGCGGCGGTGTTTCCTCTGATTGCGGCCGCACCACCTCCTGACCCTGGGCCTTGACCCGCTCCTGTAATAATTTCATCGCGCCACGCAGCACATCGAGATCATGCTGCTGTCGCGCCATCACATCACTCAACGCCTGGATCGTCGCGTCCTGAAAGGCAACCGTGGACTCCAGTTCGTCTATACGTTGTTCCAGTATTATGTCGGTCACAGGGCCTCGCTCCAGCCAAATTGATCAAGTAGTCGTGTCAAGGTCGCATCCAATCCTGCGTGTATCACTATCTCTGCACCACTTACCGGGTGCGAAAATATGACTCTCTCTGCGTGTAGTAACAGGCGCTGACAATCATACTCCTCGCGCAAGAGTTGGTTGTGCTTGCCATCACCGTAAGTGGTATCGCCCAGCACCGGGTGATAGACCCGCTTCATGTGGCGCCGGATCTGATGTCGGCGCCCGGTCTGCGGCATCACCCGCACCAGTGAATAGCGCGCCGTGTTGTAACGCCCCACCGCATGCGGCAACTCGACCGTGGCGATGCGTACATAATCGGTCACGGCGGATTGCGCACCCTTATTCTTGTCGGCCAGGGCATCGGTCATGGCGTCGGGTTCTTCTACCAGGGCATGGTCGATACAGGCCGCCTCTTCTGTGTAGCCGCGCACCACCGCAAGATAGCTCTTCTTGATCTGGTGCTCGGCAAACAAGGGCATCATCCGCCGCGCCATCTCCTGATTACGCGCGAATAATAAAACCCCTGATGTGGGTTTATCCAAACGATGCAAAGGATAGACCCGTTGGCCCAGTGCATCGCGCACCTTTTGCAGGGCAAACTCCGTCTCGTGTTTGTCGATGTCGCTGCGGTGCACCAACAGG
>JAHEDA010000323.1:0-523 GCA_024641445.1 Gammaproteobacteria bacterium | reverse complement strand
CCACGCTCACTTGAACCAGTCCTTGATGTCATCATCATCGAGGTCGGCGATGTCCTGTTCGTCCAGGGTGATATGCCCGACATTTTCCGGCGCATCGACCACGGTGGGCGCGTATTCATCCTCTGCTGCGCCCTCATCACGGAAGGCATCAAAGAAGGGTCGGAAGTTTTTCTCGGTCAGGCAGATGTGTACCTGTTGAATCACACTGTCATCACGCGCATCCCAATAGTGGGTGATGGCGTGAAAGAATCCCTGCGCCACCACCTCGATGGGCACACCAAAGATGCCGCTACTGATGGCGGGAAAGGCGATGGAGTGCCAGTCGTTGAGTTCGCACAGTTCGAGGCAGCGGTGTAACGCCAGTTCGAGTCGGTGCTGTTCATTACCCTCGCCCTGCTGAGGACCCACCGCATGGATCACTGCCTTGTAGGATAGCTCCCCGGCCGAGGTATAGACGGCCATGCCGCTCTCCAGCGCCCCATACTCTCGAATCAGCTGCTGGCTCTCCATCTTTAGGCGCTCA
>JAHEDA010000059.1 GCA_024641445.1 Gammaproteobacteria bacterium | reverse complement strand
CGGCAAGACGGCGCGGAGTTGGCGGCTGACCATATCCTGCGGGGTCTCGGAGGTGCCGAGGAGCTTGAGCTCCGGGTTCGGCATACCCTGGGTAATCTCGACCCGTAGGGGTTGGCCCGGTTGCAATGGCAACGGGGTGCGCGTCTGCAACAGGGGGACGTCCTGCCCGGTACCCGCCAGGCGCAGCCAGGCCTGCTGGCCCTCGGCCTTGACTACCATAACGTCCACAATTCGGCCCACGCGAAGGGTTTCGACCAGTAAATCGGCGGCCGCGACATCACTGGTGGCGGGGGCCGGTGGGCGGCCACTCACGGTCTGGATGGCGGATATGAGCTGTTTGATGTCCATGGGGTTTAGTCTAACCAGGCGTAGAAACCCCTGCCGGGCTCTTTTAGAATGATTTTATTCCTGGTTGCATACATACTCTTAATTTAGCGGACCGCGACGCGGAAACTACAGGCCAAGCTCACTATGCACGTGTGGTATATCAAACGCCAAGGTAAGATTAAGGGTCCCTTTCCCGCCGGACAGATTAGCCAATCTCTTTTGCTGGGGCGCCTAGTACTACAAGACGAGGTTAGCCACGACAAACAGACCTGGCAGACCATTGCCGAGGTGCCCGAGCTGGTGCCCGAGGTCCTGAAGGTCGAGCAACTCGACCCGACTCAACAAGAACGCCTGCGTGCGGCGCGGCGTTGGGCGGACGAACGGCGCGAGGACCGTCGCGGCGAGTCACGCAGTGAGGTCAAGGATCGACGCGAGAGTGCATCACCCCTGCGCGACACCTCGCCCTCCACGCATGAGATGGATTCCCCCTGGCGCGTCGGTAATCTGATCATCCCCGGATTGGCAAGTCTGCTCCTGGTTGGGCTGATCTATGCCGTGTGGATATATTCCCCCAAACCCGTGACGAGTGGCAGCCACTGTGATGAACGTCCGACCAAAGGGGTAAACTGGAGTCACTGTCGTCTGGCCGGTTTGCAGGCGATTCGGAGTGAATTACAGGGTGCGGTGCTCGATAGTGCGCAGATGAATGGCGCCAACCTGCTCGGTTCAAATCTGGCCAATGCAAGTATGGCCTATGTTGACCTGAGTATGTCCTATCTCAGCTATGCCAATCTCTCTGACGCCAATCTCAAGGGCGCCAACCTGCAAGGCGCCGACCTCACCCACGCCAAGATCAACAACGCCGATCTTTCGTATGCCGATTTACAAAACGCACAGATCGATAACGCCGAGATCAAGGGTGTGCGCCTGGGCAATGCGATCTGGGTGGACGGTCGGACCTGTAAGGCAGAGTCGCTGGGTGCTTGCCTCTAAATAACCGTTCCGAATTGCCAGCGATTTATCACCTCATCCCAGCCTTCACCCGGAAGGGGAAGGAGTTGCTTGATGACTACCATCTAGGAACGGTTATTTAGAGTATCCAGCGACTAGAACGACTCCGTGGTATAACGCTCGATGCGCAGGGTCGGTGACCAGTAATCCGGTTGCAGGCCCGCCTTCAGCTTTAAGTGGCGTAAAAATTCCTTTGTCTGTGGCAGGCTATCCCATACCGATGGCAGGAAGGTGCCGCGGTGAGGGCCATCTTCCAAAATCAGTCCGTCTACACCAGGGCGCAGTTGCCGTAACAAGTCAGCCTCCGATTCAAACTGCATTGACGTGGCCTCACTCAGGATCGAGATGTGGTAGTGCAGGTGTGGCAACTCACCGGCGCTTAGCGGCGGAAAGCGCGGGTCACGGAAGGCGGCGCAGAAGGCGCGTTCACTGACGTCAGTGACTAACGGTTGATAGGCCTCGAGTGTGCCGATGCAGCCGCGTAGCTCGTTGTAGATCGTCAGCGTGACAAAGCTGGCGGCCTTTTCCCGTAAGGTCTCAGGATACTCGGCAAGATTCATCGGTAAGGGCTCGTGATGCTTGAGACCGTGGCGCACCGAGGCCTCGGCGACCTTGAGCAGAATGTTTCGATATTGTGTGCTCAACATAGTGGCTAGTGCAGCAGGTAGGCGCCGTAGCCCACGACCCGATCGCGGGGTCCTGCGGTGTCACCGGAGTTGCGTAGGTCGACGGTCTCGGCATGCAGGCCTAAGCGACGTGCCAGATGCAGCAGGCCATTCACCGGGATTCGTCCGCAGGCATCGTCATAACCAATCTTTTCGTAGGCGAGTTGTTCGATAGACTGACTGGTATGTTGGTCGAGGCGACGCGCGGTCTGATAATCGTGATAGTGACTGAGGTCTGAGCTGATCACGATGAGGGTCTCTTCACCGCCCCACATCCTGGCTAATACCTCATCAACCTCTCCGGGCGTACAGTCGCCTACCACCAGGGGTACCAGGCTAAATTTATCCAACACCAGTTGCAAGAAGGGTAGGTGGACCTCCAGGCTGTGTTCCATTAGATGGGCGCCGTCATTAACCTGAACCTGTGGCAGCGCGAGCAGGGCATCGGTGGTGGTGCGATCAATCGAGATCAGACCAAGTGGAGTGGCAAAGTGATCCGCGCTGCTCACCCCCATGCCGCGCAGGTGAACGCGATGCGAGGGGCCTAACAGGATCACGCGCGTGATGGAGTGGCGCATCGGTGTGAGTGAGGCGTAGGCCGTGGCCGCGACGGCGCCGGAGTAGATATAGCCCGCGTGGGGTGCAATGATGGCCTTGGGGATCGTCGTAGGTGGCGTTGCCTCACGCAGATAGCCCTGCACCATCGTGCGCAGTGCAGCGGGCTCGGCGGGGTAAAACATGTCGGCGACGGCTGGCTGGCGAATTTTCTGTCCCATGGGTAGACAATAGAGTGACACCTGTGAGTATTCAAGCAATCACACTTGATATTGATCATTGAAAAGATACCGATGCAACTACATAAATTGTCGCAGGAAGTATAGGAGTTGATGAATGAGCGACATCCCAATCTCGAAGGAAGAGCAGCATCCGGTGGGCTATTGGCACAGACTGGACGACGGGCGTTTGCAGTGCGACCTGTGTCCACGCCTCTGCAAGTTACACGATGGCCAACGCGGGCTCTGCTTTGTGCGCGGGCGGGTTGGGGAGACCATGGTACTCACCAGCTATGGACGATCGAGTGGGTTTTGCATCGACCCCATCGAGAAGAAACCGCTGAATCACTATCTGCCGGGTTCACCCATCCTCTCTTTTGGTACGGCAGGGTGCAATCTGGCGTGTAAATATTGTCAGAACTGGGACATCAGCAGGTCGCGTGAATTCGATACCCTCGCCGACGCCGCCTCGGCCGAGACCATCGCCAATGCGGCGGTGTCGCTGGATTGTCGTAGCGTGGCCTATACCTATAACGATCCGGTGATCTTTCACGAATACGCGATCGATGTCGCCAAGGCCTGTCACGCCAAGGGGGTCAAGTCGGTGGCGGTGACGGCGGGGTATGTGAATCCGGAACCGCGCAAAGCGTTTTACGCCCACATGGATGCCGCCAATGTGGACCTCAAATCCTTTACCGAAGCGTTTTATCATAAGGTTACCGGTGGCCACCTCGCGCCTGTGCTTGATACGCTGCAATATCTGGTGCACGAGGTCAAGGTATGGGTGGAACTCACCACCCTGGTGGTCCCCGGTATGAACGATACCGACGAAGAGATCAGGCAGATGTCGAAGTGGGTAGTTGCGAACCTGGGGCCGCAGGTGCCTATGCACTTCACCGCCTTTCACCCTGATTGGAAAATGCTCGCACAACCGGCGACCCCACCAGCGAGCCTGACGCGGGCGCGTCGCCTCGCCATGGATAACGGTGTGCGATATGCCTACACCGGCAATGTTCACGATTCAGCGGGAGGCAGCACCTATTGTCACCAGTGCGGAGAAATGTTGATTGGGCGTGACTGGTATGTGATCACGGCCTGGAACCTCACCGATGATGGCCTCTGTAAAAAGTGCGGCACGGTCTGTGCCGGGGTCTTTGATGGCCCAGCCGGGGATTGGGGTGCCAAACGACTGCCAATTCGACTAAAGAATTACACCGTAGCCTGATAGAATCTAGCCTCGTTCAAGTCATCCCCATTTCGGGAGACTCCTGCTGTTGAGGATTGCCATGTTTAAACCTGTACGCATCGGAATCGTGACCGTCTCGGATCGTGCCAGCCGCGGTGAATATGAAGACCTCGGTGGCCCGGCCATGCGTGATTGGCTGGGGCAGGCGCTTATCAGTACATGGGAGGCCGTGCCGCGATTGGTACCCGATGAACAACCGCAGGTGGAGGCGGTATTGAGGGAGTTGGCGGATCAGGAGGGCTGTTGCCTCATCGTGACTACGGGTGGGACCGGCCCCGCCCGACGCGACATTACACCCGAGGCCACCGAGGCGGTGTGTGACAAGATCCTGGATGGCTTTGGTGAGCAGATGCGCGCGGTCTCCCTGCAGTTTGTGCCAACGGCGATCCTCTCGCGGCAGATCGCCGGTACGCGTGGCAGTACCCTGATTATTAATTTACCTGGCAAACCCTCGGCCATTGCCGATTGTCTGAATGCGGTATTTCCTGCGGTGCCGTACTGCATCGACCTCATCGACGGCCCATACCTCGAAACCAATGAGACCTTTATCAAGGCCTTCCGACCCAAGCACGCCAAAAAGCCTGGGGGGTAAGGCATGACGACGATACGAGAGACCGTGCTGGCGGGAGAGCAATACCTGAGTGAGGCAGGGCTGTGGTTCGGGCATGGTACCGACAATGCGCTGGATGAGGCCGCGTATCTGGTGGCACACGTGTTAGGCCTGCCGCCGGATTATGCCGAGGTCGATATTGATGCCGAGGTCAGCACGACTGACGCAGAGCGGCTCGCTGCACTGCTGCAACAACGCATCGATACACGCAAGCCTGCCGCCTATCTCACCCACGAGGGTTGGTTTTGTGGTCTGCCTTTTTATGTGGACGAGCGGGTGCTGGTGCCACGCTCACCGATTGCCGAGCTGATTCATAATCAGTTTCAACCCTGGGTTGAGCCCGGTCGAGTGCAACACATTCTGGATCTATGTACCGGCAGTGGCTGTATCGCCATTGCAGCCGCCTATGCCTTTCCAAATGCACAGGTGGACGCCACGGATATCTCGGCCGACGCGCTGGATGTCGCGGGACAGAATATCGCACGCCATCACATGACGGGGCGCGTGCATGCCATTCAGTCTGACCTGTTCAGGGGCCTGCAAGGCAAACGCTATGACATCATTGTGAGTAATCCACCCTATGTCGATGCGGCAGATATGGCGGCGCTGCCACGGGAGTATCACCACGAGCCACAACTCGGTCTTGCAGCGGGTCAGGATGGTTTGCAATTGGTCCTGCCGATGCTGCGTGAGGCCCACAGCCACTTGAATGATGGCGGGATCATCGTGATTGAGGTTGGGAATAGTGCCGAGGCCTTGCAGGCGCGCCTGCCCACCGTTCCCTTTACCTGGGTTGAGTTTGAATACGGTGGTGAGGGTGTATTTCTCCTCGATGCGTCACAGATTGATGCCTGCGCCGATTCATTGCGTAATTTAGATTAAACGAATTAGAGGTCAAGACTATGTTAGGTGGAATGAAGCGCCCACGTACCCCCGAGGAGTATTTCGCCCTGGTGGAAAATGCGATTTTTGAAGTTCAGGACCTGCGCCATGCCCTTGAGTATGAGACCGACTCGATGGCACCTGCGGCAAGTTTTGTGGATGACCTGGAGAGGCAACTCAAGAATATGCGGCAGTCGATGATCGATGGTTCCTACGAATTTGGGCGTGGCCGCGAGAATCTACCCTTCATGAGTATCGTTGAGCAGGAGGCCGGTTCGGTACTACCATTCCGCAGCCTGCTACGTCTGCTGAACGAGACCCATAATAAAGGTCTGCGGATCGGCGACGAGGCGTGATCCGGATCAATCGGTAGTGACAGGGACTTCTGTAGTCTCACCGCACCGATATTGTTGAGGAATTGATGTGACAGAACTGGTTTTCGACCCCGAGCTGATCCGCCGTTACGACAAGGCTGGCCCACGCTATACCTCCTATCCCACCGCAGTGCAGTTCCATGACGGTTTTGCCGAGGCGGACTATCGTCGCATTGCGAGCGCAACCAATGACCAGCGCAGGCCACTGTCCCTGTACTTTCATCTGCCCTTCTGCGACACGGTGTGCTACTACTGCGCCTGCAACAAGGTCGTGACCAAGGACCGCAGTAAGGCGGCGCCCTATCTGACACAGCTTTATAAAGAGATGGCGCTACAGAGTGAATTGTTTAGTCCTGCGCGTATCGTTAAACAACTTCATTGGGGTGGTGGCACACCTACTTTTATCAGCCATGACGAGATGCGCGTGCTGATGGCGCAGACGCGTCGCAACTTCACCCTGCTGGATGATGATACGGGTGAATACTCCATTGAGATTGACCCGCGAGAGGCCGACACGGCTACCATCGCTTTGCTACGCGAGCTCGGTTTTAATCGTATCAGTCTGGGGGTACAGGACTTCGACCCGAGGGTACAGCTCGCGGTCAATCGTATCCAGAGTGAGAAGGAGACCGCGGAGGTTATTACCGCTGCGCGTAAATACGGGTTTCACTCGGTCAGCCTCGACCTTATCTATGGCCTGCCGCATCAGAGTGTAGCGAGTTTTGACCGCACCCTTGAGCGAATTCTCAAACTGCAACCAGATCGTCTGTCGGTCTTCAATTATGCTCATCTACCGGAGCTGTTTAAACCGCAGCGGCGTATCAATGCCGAGGAGTTGCCCAGCGCGGCGGATAAACTCGCGATCCTGCAACTTAGTATCGATAAGCTGACGGGCGCAGGTTATGTCTACATTGGTATGGATCACTTTGCCAAGCCCGATGATGAACTGGCGGTGGCGCAACGCAATGGCACGCTATACCGAAACTTTCAAGGTTACTCTACCCACGCCGAGTGTGACCTGATTGGTCTGGGTATCACCTCAATCGGTAGCGTAGGCAATAGTTACGCGCAGAATGTGAAGACGCTGGATGAGTATGCCACCCGTTTGGACGCTGACCATCTACCTGTTCTACGCGGTATAGAGCTCTCAGCCGACGACATCCTGCGCCGGGAGATCATCACACAGCTGATCTGCCATTTTGAACTTGATATTGCCTCGATTGAAAAGAAATACAAAATTGGTTTCAAGGAATATTTTGGTCACGAAGTCGAGCTATTGGGTGGGATGCGCGCAGATGGCCTGGTGCAACTCGACGATGCCTGCATCCGGGTACAGCCTCGCGGCAAGCTGCTGATACGAAATATCTGCATGGTGTTCGATCGTTACTTGCGTGAGCGACAGGAACAGCGCTATTCCAAGGTGATTTAACTCGCGCTTGAGCGTCTAGTCTCTTTTGGCCGTCACGGGGGTGATAAAGCTGAAGGTATCAATGGGGGCGGGTTTCCCGATGTGGAAGCCCTGGGCGTAGTGCACACCGATACTGACCAGCTTGTCGAGGATATCCTGGTTCTCAACATATTCTGCGATAGTCTTGATCCCCATGATACTGCCGATCTGGTTAATTGACTCGACAAAGGCGGCGTTCTTGGGGTCATTGATGATATCTCGCACAAAGGTGCCATCGATCTTCAAAAAATCCACCGGTAGATTCTTCAGGTAGGCAAACGAGGATAGCCCGCTGCCAAAGTCATCAAGCGCAAACTTACAGCCCAGTTCTTTCAGGGTTTTAATGAAGTGAAGGGCGCGATTGAAGTTGGCGATGGCGGCAGTCTCGGTAATCTCGAAGATGAGGTGTGAGGCATCTACTCCAGAAATGACTATCTCCTCTACGATGTAGTTCAGGAATTCATTATCACAGATCGACTGGCCCGAGAGATTGATGGAGACGTAAAGCGATATGCCGCGTTTATTCAGCGTTGTAATGTGTGTCAGGGATTGTTTGAGGACGCGCTTGTCAATTGCAGGCATGAGGTTATAGCGCTCAGCCGCTGGAATAAAGGCCATCGGGGGTACAAGCTGGCCCTGCTCATCACGCAGACGCACCAACGCCTCGCAGTATCGATGCCCAAGCCGATCGGTCTGGAGGGCAAATATCTCCTGGAAATGCAGCTCGATTTGGTCGTTGTCCAGTGCCTCATTGATGCGGTGTACCCAGTGCATCTCACCCTGACGCTTGGCCATGTTTTCATCATCGGGGTGGTAGATGTGGATGCGGTTGCGGCCCTGGTCTTTGGCCTCGTAACAGGCAGTATCTGCCGCACTCATGACGTCCGATACATTACCGGAGATCATGTTGATCGGTGCAACACCGATGCTGACACTGAGGTCAAAGGGCTTGTTGTTCCATATAAACCGGATCTCATTTACGGTGCGGCGTATTTTTTCAACAATCTCTTCGGCATATGCGATATCACAACCTTCAAGTAAGATCCCGAATTCATCTCCACCCAGGCGGGCCAGGGAATCATTCTCTCTGACATGATCTTTCAGATGTTGGGATAATTGTTTCAGAACTTCATCACCGGCAATGTGACCGCAGGTATCGTTGATGACCTTGAATTGATCCATATCGAGATAACAGAGTGCGTGCTGTATATGTTCGGTCCGTGCATTCGAGATGGCATGCTGTAGCCGTACCTCGAATTCATGCCGATTGAGTAGCCCGGTAAGGGCGTCGTGACTGGCCTGATAGGATAGCTGGTAGGCCATGCTGCGCATCTCGGTAACGTCTCGAAAGACGACGATGGCACCGTGTAAGAGTTCATTCTCGTCAAGGATGGGTGCCGCAGTATACTCAATGGCATAGCTCTGGTTGGCGCGATTATTCAGAATGGCGTTTTCAGGGGAGGTGATACGGGCATGATTCTCCAGGACATAACTCACCACGTTATCCATGTTGTGTTCGGTCTCGCCATCCATAACGCTCAAGACGCGACTCAACTTGACGTCTTCGGCCTGGGGAATTGACCAGGCGGTCAGGCGTTCTGCCAGTGGATTGAGATATTGTACGTGCCCTATGGCATCCGTGGTGATGACGGCCTCACCGATGGAGCGGAGCGTCACTTCAGCCAATTTCTTTCCGTAATTCAGCGCACGTTCGGTGTGAATAATCCGCCGTGAGATGAAGATCGCGATGACCAGTGCCAGCACCAGAGTAAGCGCGGCAATGGAAAAGATCATCACATAGGCCTGTTGCTGGGTGGCCTTGCTCTGTTGTGCGATAATGTTGGTGGCCTCATCTTGCAGGTCGATGAGTCTTTCCAGGGTAGCGAGTACCTTATCTTGATACGGTACGGCCGCGCTCATGAGAATCTCATGGGCGCGTTTGATATTCCGCTGTTGCACCATCTCCACTACCTGATCCTGATAGGGGATCGTGGCCCGCGTTTGCTCCCCCTGAAGCTCGACGAGGTTCCTTTCCTCAGGGGTTAATTTCATCTTCATGAGATGGGTGCGTGAGTCGGCAAACACCCCCGAGAGGGCGGTGAACTTCTGAAACTGCTCATCCTGCTGGAAGGGGTCACTGTCGTTGACCATGGCGAACAGGTGCATGGTGCGGTCTCGTGCGGCGTTATACATCTTCCGCACCAGATTGGACTTGACGGAGTGTTCTTCCGCCAGGGACATAATGCTGTTGTGCGTGGATTGGAGGTGCCGAAGGCTGAGGGTCACGAGTATTGAAACGAGTACAAGGGTGGCGGCAAAGCCAAAGATTAGAAACGGTGCGCTATAGGTGCGGGCAGTGGATGCGGTGAAGGCGCGGTGATGATAACCTGTGGCGTTAATAAGGGGCATGTCGTATACCGGTCCACTAAATTAGCTGGGACTCATATCTATATGTGAGAGTCCGTTTTCGCTATACCCCACCAGCGATTGTCAGGCATAGCCATCGCGATCCGGCGACTTAATCTGATAAATGTTACGGCAAAAACATGAATTTCTGTAATTTTATTTTTTTTACTAGGTGTCTGACTAGTCTTTATTTATAGTATCGGGCCGTGGGTCCCCCACGCCCGCCCGATTTCTGGGACCTTTTGAATTAGAATAAGTATAATTCGCATATGTCAGGAAATACATTCGGTAAACTTTTTAGCGTCACCAGTTTCGGTGAGAGTCATGGTCCGGCGATTGGCTGCATCGTGGATGGGTGTCCCCCCGGTCTTGAATTGAGCGAGGCCGATCTGCAACACGACCTGGACCGGCGCAAACCCGGTAAGACGCGTCACACCACACAGCGGCGCGAGGACGATGCGGTACAGATCCTCTCCGGGGTGTTCGAGGGGAAGACAACCGGCACCCCGATTGCCCTTATCATCCATAACACGGATCAACGCTCGAAAGACTACTCCAATATATTGGACCGATTCCGCCCGGGCCATGCAGATTATACCTATCAACAAAAATACGGCATCCGTGACTACCGTGGTGGTGGGCGTTCCTCAGCGCGTGAGACCGCCATGCGTGTGGCCGCAGGTGGCATTGCCAAGAAGTATCTACGCGAACACTTCAATATTCTCATCCGTGGGTATATGGCCCAGTTAGGCCCGATTAGGGCCGAGGCATTTGAATGGACCCAGGTGGAGGAGAATCCCTTCTTTTTTCCCGATGCCTCCAAGGTCGCAGAGCTTGAGGTCTACATGGATGCCCTGCGTAAAGAGGGTGATTCTATCGGTGCCCGGATCAATGTCGTGGCCAGTGGTATGGTACCAGGCTTGGGTGAACCGATTTTCGATCGTCTGGATGCGGATATTGCCCACGCGATGATGAGTATAAACGCCGTGAAGGGTGTTGAGATCGGAGCGGGTTTTGCCTGCATCGAGCAAAAGGGTACCCAACACCGCGATGAGATGACCCCGAATGGTTTTTTAAGCAACAACGCGGGTGGGATTCTGGGTGGTATATCCTCTGGTCAGGACATCGTCGTCAGTATGGCGTTGAAACCGACGTCGAGTCTGCGCCTGCCAGGGCAGGGGATCGACCTGCACGGTAATTCGATTGAGGTGGTGACCACCGGTAGGCACGACCCCTGTGTTGGGATCCGCGCCACCCCCATCGCCGAGGCGATGCTGGCGATAGTGTTAATGGATCACCTCATGCGCCATCGCGCGCAGAATGTGGATGTGAAATCGACGACGCCTGTTATCCCGGCCTCTACAAAATAATATGGAATTCAAAGCAGACCCGGTCACGCCCTATTGGCGCCTGTCCGGGTTTTATCTCTTTTACTTTGCCAGCCTGGGTGCCTTGGTACCCTATTGGGGTGTCTACCTAAAATCACTGAATTTTTCCGCCAGCGACATCGGCGTCATCATGGCCGTAATTATGGCCACCAAGATCGTCTCCCCAAATATCTGGGGTTGGATTGCAGACCATACCGGCAAACGCATGTTGGTAGTACGCGCCGCCTCACTCGCCGCCGCGCTGATCTTTGCGGCGGTGCTGGTTAACAACTCCTATTGGTGGTTGCTGGGAATAATGCTTGGTTTCAGTTTTTTCTGGAATGCCGCGCTACCTCAGTTTGAGGCCACCACTTTTAATCACCTCGGCTCTCACACCCATCGTTATAGCAGCATTCGACTGTGGGGTTCAGTTGGTTTCATTTTGGCGGTGTGGGCCCTGGGCGAGTGGATGGGATGGTTGGGGCTATCACGATACCCATGGGTATTGTTGGCGCTGTTTATTGGTATCTGGCTCTTCAGCCTGCTGGTGCCTGAGCGTGCAGCCGGGCATCTGCCCATGGATCGTGAACCCTTGAGTGTGGTAGTACGACGTCCTCACGTGATGGGGCTGCTAGTAGCGTGCCTGTTAATGCAGACCAGTCATGGACCTTACTACGGTTTTTATACACTCTATCTGCAGGGGCACCACTACTCGCTCCAGCAGATCGGCCTGTTCTGGGCGATAGGCGTCGGTGCCGAGGTTGTAGTGTTTTTGATCATGCATCGTCTGGTGCCACTGTTTGGTCTGCGCCGACTACTCCTACTCAGTCTGTTGTTGGCCTCTCTGCGTTGGTT
>JAHEDA010000322.1 GCA_024641445.1 Gammaproteobacteria bacterium | reverse complement strand
CAAGAAGACCATTAATGTCAAAGAGATCGAGGCGATTGTGGCAAAGATCGCGCGCATCCCACCGAAGACGGTCTCGCATAACGATAAGGAGACGCTACAGAACCTGGAGCGCGACCTCAAACTGGTTATCTATGGTCAGGACGAGGCCGTCGACACCCTTGCCAGTACGATCAAACTCGCTCGTGCCGGTCTGGGGAGTGAACAGAAGCCGATCGGTTCCTTTCTGTTTGCAGGTCCGACCGGTGTCGGTAAGACCGAGGTTACGCGACAGCTTGCGCGCATCATGGGGATTGAGCTGATTCGCTTCGATATGTCGGAGTACATGGAACGTCATACGGTGTCACGCCTCATCGGTGCTCCGCCTGGCTATGTGGGCTTTGATCAAGGTGGCCTGTTGACCGAGGCGATCAACAAGCATCCACATGCCGTGCTATTGCTGGATGAGATCGAGAAGGCGCACCCAGATGTCTTTAATCTCTTACTGCAGGTGATGGACCACGGTACCTTGACGGACAACAACGGGCGTAAGGCCGATTTCCGTAACGTTATCCTGGTGATGACGACGAATGCGGGTGCCGACCAGATGAACCGGGCCTCCATTGGTTTCAGTCACCAGGATCACGCGACCGACGCCATGGAGACCATCAAGCGAATGTTTACCCCTGAGTTCCGTAACCGTCTGGATGCCATCATTCAGTTCAAGCCGCTTAACCCTCAGACCATCAGTCAGGTTGTGGACAAATTTATCTTTGAACTTGAAGGGCAACTGGAAGAGAAGGGCGTTACGCTGACGGTGGATGACGAAACTCGCACCTGGCTAGCGATAAACGGTTATGAACCCATGATGGGTGCACGGCCGATGACACGGGTGATTCAGGAGCACATCAAGAAACCGCTGGCAGAGGAGTTGTTGTTTGGTAAGTTGGCGCAAGGTGGCCACATTACCATCTCTGTTCGTGATGAGAAGCTGCAATTTACAATCGAAGGCAAGAACGAGGTCACTGCCCACTAGGGCAGTGATGTCGAGACCTGATTCATGGGAGAGATTATTTACCGCGGAAGACGATGCGGGCCTTGCTTAGGTCGTAGGGGGTGAGCTGGACGGTGACCTTGTCGCCAGTCAGGATACGAATGTAGTTCTTGCGCATTTTGCCGGAGATATGGGCCGTTACAATATGCCCGTTGTCCAGCTGGACTCGAAACATGGTATTCGGCAGGGTCTCAGTGACGGTGCCTTCCATTTCAATGTGTTCTTCTTTCGCCATAACCTCTTTGACATTCCGGGCTGAAAAAACCAGCGCGAATAATGCCTGAAACCGGCGTTTATTTCAAAACCGATTGAATAAAAAAACCACCCAAAAGGGTGGTTTGAGAGGGAGAGTGGTTTCTAGACCGCGATTGCGTGCTGCCAGGCAATGGGTGACCAGGCTACATTGGGATGTGGATACTCCTCGGAGAGCAGGAGCTCCATCCCTAAAAAGCCGGATAACTGCCCCAAGCCTTGGATACTTGCGAGCTCGCGCTGCAACTGCGTGTAGTGATTTCGGTTTAGATACAACAGGTTGGGCCGATAGCCGTGCTTTGTTTCAAAACGACTGGCGATCTGGACAAGCTGACTGAGCATGGTGCCTCCTTCAGGGGCGAGCATTCAGTTGCTTATATATCGGGTAATTACTGTCGGAGTTTAGCGATAATTCGCGGCTGTCGAGGCAGCGGGTGCCAAGCCTGGCCATTGAAGAAATCGAGTGGGTGAAATCTGACCTTGTAGGCCATTTTGGGGGATTCTTTAATCCAATAACCCAGATATAGGTAGGGAAGTCCAAGACGCCGACACTCGGCAATTTGCCAGAGTATGGCAAAGGTGCCAAGGCTGCGTTTGGGTAGGGACGGGTCGAAAAAGGTGTAAACAGCGGATAAACCATCCGTTAGGTGATCCGTAATCGCAACACCGACAAGGTGTCCATCTAAACGGATAGCGTAATGTCGCGTCTCACACCAACTTGCGCGAATGAGTTGCTGGTAACTCTCGAAGTCTTCGTGCATGCCAGCTTGGTGGTGACGGGCCAAGATATAGCGCTCATACAGGTCATGCCCCTCTTTAGTTAGGACCTGTTCGGCCACGACATGCAAGTCATGGTTGTTTTTCAACACCCGTTGCATTGTTCGATCAGGGGTGTGCAATTGAACGGGGATGCGTATAGGGATGCAGGCCTGACAGGCGCGGCATTGAGGTCGGTAGACGTGGTCAGCGCTGCGGCGAAAACCAAGGCTGCTCAGTACGGAATAGGTTGCAGTGTCCATCGGAAACGCAGGATCAGTGAAGAGTGTCGCCGCCTGGCGCTCAGGGAAATAGCTGCACTCATGCGGAGGCGTGATAAAAAACCGCAAGTCATTCAGGTGTTCGGCAATGTCGGTTTCGTGGCTCATAGGCGGACTGTGCACTGAAGGTCCGAGAGTACACCACTTATTGTGGAATGTTGAGTCTTCCAGTCGTACGCAATTCCATTTGGATTGTCGGGTCAAATCGCCAGGGTGACGTCACAGGCGGTAGTTCGCAAGCTTGTCTAATCAACGCGATAAACTGCTTCCTGGGTATAAGTTCGGCACCAAGCGATAGCAGATGCGCAGATTCCACTTGACCATCAATAAGCTGAAATCCCCACTGCTGTAATTGCGCTAGCAGGTGTATGAGGCCGACCTTTGAGGCGTCCGTGGCACGACTGAACATGGACTCTCCAAAAAACATCTTGCCGATGGCAATGCCGTATAATCCTCCGACCAGTGCACCATCCTGCCAGACCTCGACGGAGTGGGCGTATCCAAGCGCGTGCAGGCGGTGATAGGCAAACCGCATTTCGTCACTGATCCATGTCCCCGCCTGTGTGCGGCGTGGCAGGCTGCATTGACGCATGACTTCGTCAAATTGCTCGTCCAACGTGATCGCGAATCCACCTCTCCGAAGTGTCTTGCCCAGGCTGCGACTGATCTTTAGCCTTGCAGGCCATAACACCGCACGAGGGGCTGGTGACCACCACAGAATGGGTTGCCCCTCGTTGTACCAGGGAAAAATTCCATTGCGATAGGCGATGAGCAGGCGTTCTGGACTGAGGTCACCACCCACAGCCAGTAAGCCGTTAGGGTCATCAAGGGCAAGCTCGATATCAGGGAAATCGTCGGGGTTACGTGGGTCAAGCC
>JAHEDA010000321.1 GCA_024641445.1 Gammaproteobacteria bacterium | reverse complement strand
GGTAGTAATCTTGCAATTGTCTTTTTCAACAACCTGGTAGTACGTTTGGTCTTTCCCACTGCGGCGGTGGGTATTGCGGTGTTTTGCAAGGCGCAGCACTGGGGTGTTTTCAATTACGTCGAACTACCCATCTGGTTTGCTGTGGTGGCAACGATCGTCGCGATGGATCTTGTCATTTATCTTCAACACGTAATGGTACATGCGGTCCCACTGTTTTGGCGCTTGCATAGGGTCCATCATGCAGACCTGGATTTTGATGTCACCACTGGAGCCCGTTTTCACCCCATCGAGATACTGCTCTCAATGCTGATTAAGTTTGCCACCATTATAGTCCTGGGGGCTCCAGTGCTTGCGGTGGTGGTGTTCGAGATAGTCTTGAATGCCATGGCTATGTTTAATCATGCGAATGTTCGACTACCTCTTACTCTCGACCGAGTATTGCGTCTATTGGTCGTGACGCCCGATATGCATCGTGTGCACCACTCTGTCCACGATGATGAGGCCAACAGCAATTTTGGGTTCAATATGTCGCTGTGGGACCGTTTGTTTGGTACCTATCGTGCGCAGCCACGTGACGGCCATGACGGCATGACCATTGGTATCCGCAAATACCGAGAGCCGCGCCAGGTGGCCTGGCTCGATGGAATGTTGTGGTTACCCTTTAGAGGCAAGATAACGGACTATGCCATCAATCGCAGACAGTGGGGGGATGGCAATGCAGACTAGGCTAATACGATTTGTAGTTCTGTTGCTATTGCTTGCAGGTATTGGGTTGGCGGTTGCCTATCGTGACCAGCTCAATATCGCTGCCCTGACCGAGTCGGTGCGGCAGGCAGGGGCGGCGGGCCCGCTTATCTTTATCGTGTTCTATACGATTGCAACGGTATTTTTTCTACCGGGCTCGGTGGTGACCCTGGCGGGCGGGGTATTATTTGGACCCGTGCTGGGCACGTTATACAACCTTACGGGTGCAACGATAGGTGCTGTTCTCTCGTTCGTGATTGCACGCTATCTCGCCGCAGGCTGGGTGGAGACAAAATCCGCTGGCAGGCTCAAACAACTCAAGCAGGGTGTCGAGGCTGAGGGTTGGCGTTTTGTCGCCTTTGTCAGACTTGTACCATTCTTTCCATTTAATCTATTGAACTATACCCTGGGCCTGACGCGTATCCCGCTGCTGTCTTACACGCTCGCCAGTTTCATCTTCATGCTACCGGGGGCAATTGCCTATACGTATCTAGGTTATGCCGGGCGCGAGGCCCTGGCAGGTGGTGAAGGGTTAATACACAAGATTCTTATCGCAGTGGCCTTGTTGGCCGTGGTGGGTTTTATACCGGGTTTTATTGCCCGCTTGCGACGCGGTCCTGTGTTGACGGTAGAAGAGCTTAAACAGCGACTCGATCGAGATAAAGAACTGCTGATCCTGGACGTGCGTGATGCCGAAGAGTTCACCGGCGAGTTGCAGCACATACAAGGTGCACGCAATATCCCTTTGAAGGATTTATCTCACCGCATTGATGAGGTTAATGCGTGGCAAGAGCGGCCCGTTCTACTGATTTGTCGCACTGACGTACGTTCCGCCAAGGCAGCCCAACTCCTCGGAAAATACGGTTTTTCCGATATACATGTGGTGAAAGGTGGAATGACTGCGTGGAATTCAAAAGGTTATGACACCTGTGGCTAAAATGGGGAGAGACGATGAAATTAGGTATTGTTATCTCGGTCGCTGATGCCGAAACCGTATGGAATGCCTTACGCCTTGCGACCTTTGCCGCGCAACGGAAGGATGAGGTTGCGGTTTTTTTACTGGGAAAAGGCGTTGAATGCGAGGGGCTCAACACGGCGCAATTCAATGTTACGGGGCAAATGCTGGGGTTGATCGATGCGGGTGGGTCAATCCTGGCGTGTGGTACCTGCCTGAAATTGCGGCAACAAGAAGGTTCAGAACTGTGTCCCCTCTCGACGATGAATGACCTATACGATTTGGTGTGTGACTCGGATCGCGTGCTGACATTTTAAGTGTCTTGGCACAGGAAAAAGTATCTGCAAAGCTCGATGTACATTAGTGCTTGTCGCTAGTGTGGACGTGATCCGTACAACATGCGTTCATGTGCTCGAACTCCAGGGTAGAGTGGTTGATATCGAACTCTTGCTTCAGTAGGTTTTTTAGACGTTGTTTGACCGACTCCTGCTCGGGCATGGTACTGACATCGCTTACCACATGCGCCTCCAGTGCGTGGTCGTGCTCATCCAGATAGCGCAGATGCAGGTGGTGCACACCCTTCACTCCCGCAACCCTCACCATTGCCGCAGCAACTTCCTCGGTGTTGAGATTTTCGGGTGTCCCATCCATCAACATGTGGATAGTCTGTGGTAGCTCGGTAAAGCCATGATAGAGAACATAACCGGCTATCAGCAGGGTGAGCAGGGTATCGGTCCAGTACCAGCCATAGAGGGTGATCAGGGCACCGGCCAGGATCACGCCGACCGAGGCCATGGCATCGGTGACGTTGTGCAGAAAGGCGGCGCGGATATTGATGCTGTCTTTAGACATCGTGAAGGTGAGGGTGGCCGTCACGATGTCGATGAGCAGGGCGCCCCCGGCAATGAGCATCACCATCCCACCCTCAACTGCCTTGGGTTCCACCATGCGCCAAAGGGCCTCATAGATGAGGTAGATGCCCAGTAATATGAGTGTGGTGAAGTTGATGAGCGCCGCGATGATCTCCGCGCGTCGATAGCCAAATGTACGTAAGGCGTCGGGTGGTTTGCGCGAGATACGTCGGGCGAACAGGGCGATGCCCAATGTGGCGGCATCACTGAGATTGTGCAGTGCATCCGCCAGTAGGGATAGGCTACCCGAGAAAATACCACCCAGGGCCTGCACCAGCGTAAGCAAGACGTTGATCAGCACTGCCAGGGCGAGTCGCTTTTGTCCCAACTCGTGGGTATGGTGGGTATGTGTGTGGGCCATGCTGTCGTGAATAGGGTGTTTTCAATAGATTACCATGCGTTGCAGGGCGAGGCCCGATTATTAGTGGCAATGGCAGGGGCGGCTCGCTAGAATGCCGCCTGCTGGCCGCTTGCGCACGGGTCAGCCGTTCCATGGTGGCCTGCGTTGGTCCCCCCGCGACGACAAGCCGTGAACCCGGTCAGGCCCGGAAGGGAGCAGCCGCAGCGGTGGACTCGGGCGCCGGGG
>JAHEDA010000320.1 GCA_024641445.1 Gammaproteobacteria bacterium | reverse complement strand
CAGCAGACCCCATACAAATAGAATCTCCAGCGAGATGTAATGGGTACGCCACCAATAATATTGCAGCAGTGTAGTGGTGGTGAGCAGGGGGACATAGGCACCCACCAGCAGCATCTTGGTCCGCATGCTCACCACGACCTGCGGCAGACCGACAAAGCGGGTGAGTTTGCCAAGGGTCGCCAGTGCCAGCAGGTAGCCGGGCATACCGACAAGAATAGCGACAACGAGTTTTAACAGCAGGAAGTGGAACATCGGCAGCGGGTCGCTGTTGGCAGCCCCGAGCCACACCTGCTCGGCAGAGAGCACGAGTACACCAATTAAAAAGAAGGCCCAATAGTTGCCACTGAATTGCAGCAGCTTCTGGTGGTGATCGTCCGGCAGGCGATCGGCCGAGTTGTGTTTCTGGATCCAGCCAATGGTGGGTGCGAGCAGGCGGCGAAAGTGTAGATAGACCCACAGTGTGAGCGCCAGATAACTTGCACCAAGGCCCATGGCGACAACGGGTTGTAAGAGTGCATTGACAGAGATGAGGTTGAAGTTAATGGCGAGCCCATATGCCACGATGGGCGCCAGTGCAAAACTGAGGCTGGTGATGAGGGCAAGGCGCCGCTGGATATCGGTGAGAGCCTTATGCATACGCGTGCTTCGAATTGTTGTTGCGGTTAGACATCCAGGCCCCGAACGGTAATCGCCTTATGATGGCAGAGTTTGTGCGTGCTTTCCACTCAGACGCCACCCAAATTTTCCGCAGAGATCATAGGCTTAGTCATCGATCGTGGCAGTCCCTGCCAGTTGGATCGGGGTACAAAAAAATAGCGTGCCTATCCAGATTAGTGCAGAATCAAAAAAGGTATGCCGGACACGGCATGCAGAAATCCCGATCTGTGATTTCCATCAACTTATAAACACATAAGGGGAAGAGAGCCATGAAACGACGTGATTTTGTAAAAACAGTTGGTATTGGGGCCTTGGCCGGTGGTGCGTTGGCGGCCTGCTCGAAAAAAGAGGGAGCTGGAACCGCCGTAATGAGCGGTGGCAAGAAGGTTGAGTGGAAAATGGTCACCACCTGGCCGAAGAATTTTCCGGGTCTAGGCACGGGTGCCAACACACTTGCTGAGGCCATCAATCAGATGAGTGGTGGCCGTATGGAGGTCAAGGTGTACGGCGCCAATGAACTGGTGCCCGCACTGGAGGTCTTTGATGCCGTCTCTAGCGGCACTGCCGAGATGGGTCATGGTGCTGCCTATTATTGGAAAGGCAAGTCCGAGGCGGCGCAGTTTTTTGCCGCCGTACCGTTTGGCCTCAATGCACAAGAGATGAATGGCTGGTTGTATCACGGCGGTGGTATGGAGTTGTGGAACGAGGTCTATGCCCCGTTCGGTTTGATACCTGCCGCAGCCGGTAACACGGGTGTGCAGATGGGTGGCTGGTTCAACAAGCAGATAAATTCCATCGCCGACCTCAAGGGCCTCAAGATGCGCATCCCCGGACTGGGTGGTGAGGTGTTAAAGCGTGCTGGTGGCACGCCCGTGAACCTGCCCGGTGGTGAGTTATATACCTCACTGCAATCCGGCGCGATCGATGCGACCGAGTGGGTCGGCCCTTACAACGACCTTGCCTTCGGTTTCTACAAGGTCGCCAAGTACTACTACTACCCCGGTTGGCACGAGCCGGGCACCACCCTTGAGGCCATCATCAACAAAAAGGCCTATGAGGCACTGCCCAAGGATCTGCAAAGCATCGTCATGAATGCGTGTAAGGTGGCCAACCAGGACATGCTGGCGGAATACACCACGCGTAACAATGACGCACTCCAGACCCTCGTGCATGAGCACAAGGTCAGCCTGCGTCAGTTCCCGGATGATGTATTAAAGAAACTGCGCAAACTCTCGGATGAAGTAGTGGCCGAGGTGGGTGCGAAGGATGCGTTGTCCAAGCGCGTATTCGACTCCTTCGTCAAATACCGCGACCAGGCCAGTGCCTGGCACGAGATCTCGGAGGTCAGCTACTACCGCGCGCGCAAGCTCTAAGTTTTCGGTTTTCGAAAACGCTAACAAGAAAAGGCGGCTAACCCCGCCTTTTCTTTTATCCAACATCCAATACCCTCTCCCCCCGGTACCTCGGTGCCGCTTGACGGTAGAGGGCAGGGTGAGGGGATCAGATAGAGTAACGCAGAGATCCGTTACCAGTGAGGCCAAAGCCAAAGGCAGGATGTAGTGGGAGAAAAACGGTGGGTATTTTGAGTGGGTTTGCCGAATGAATATTCAGCGCAAAATCGCCTGTAAATGCATACCAATCAAAGAATTATGTGCTATTTTTCTAAAATGAATTAACCGAGTTATACAGAATTCTGCCTAATAAGGTAAAAGGCAGATATCTGTCTAACACACTGTTAGCTGTCGAAAAGGATCATTCATGGAAGACTTAGAGAACATTACTCCTCATATCCCTTCTAAAAATATGAAGGAGAGTATTAATTTTATGGTCGAGACTTTCGGGTTTGAGTCAAATAACTACAGTGATGTTTATTCTGAATTGATTTCAGATAATCATGTTTTAGGAATAATTCAAGCCCATGGAGAACCGAATGAACAGAGCATATATCTACGCGTAAATGATGTTGATACTTTGTGGCCAAAAATTAAAAGTAATTTAGAGAAAGCTAAACACAAAGCACCATTTAACCAAGAGTATGGAATGCGAGAAATTCATATTGTCATACCAGGAACAAATACATTGTTGTTTATTGGTTCTCCAATAAAATCATGAATGTTAAGGCGCAATGATAAAAACAGCTAACAAAGTGATCAAGCCGTTCGCTATCGCTCTCTTGGACGCTGCGCCGCGTTGCGGCTTGCGCCACTTATCACAACGTTGAGGCTGTAGAAAAACCTCAGCGATAGTATAAATCTTTGATAAAATGGCGTTAGTTACAAGGAGGTCATGCGCAATGCCAAAGTTTATCCCCTACGATCCCAATCAAGATAAGATGGTGGTGATCAATTATGCTGATCAACTCCAGGCGGGGACGTTTGAATTCGCCATCAACCACATTATCGATCACAAACTTGATTTAACCATCTTTTACCCCCGTTATCAGAATGACGAGGGAGGCCGTCCGGCCTATGATCCGGCCATTCTTTTAAAAATTATTCTGTTCGCCTACTCCAAGGGCATTACGTCCAGCCGCGAGATCCA
>JAHEDA010000058.1 GCA_024641445.1 Gammaproteobacteria bacterium | reverse complement strand
GGCCTCGCTACCCACGCTCACGCTGCCATCTTTGCGATACTGCACAACTGAGGGCAACAGATGTTGGCCATGTTCATCCGGTAGGGTCTCAGCCAGCGCCGAACGCACGGTCGCCACCAGGGAATTGGTTGTACCGAGATCGATACCCGCCGCCAGACGACGCTCGTGTGGCTTGGCAGACTGTCCGGGCTCACTGATTTGCAATAGTGCCATGATTATCGACAAAGATAATTGAGTGAATTCAGGGACCCGATCATAACTGATCCAACAGATCCTCTTCCAATGTCTCGGCCTCCTGAGCAAGCTTTTCCATGAACTGTAGTTTGTGCACAGTCTGTATCGCCTGCTGCAGGGACGCTGCATCTCCATTGCCAAACAGCGACTCAAACTCAGTTTCCAGCTGCCGCTGTCGCGTGGTAATTGATTTCTGTATGACCGCGAGAGACGTCATGGGGTCACTGGCAGACTTGAGTTCGGACAAGGCATCACGTAATTCCATTTGTTCCATGAGGAAGGCAGGGTCAACCGTCGTCGCACGCTCATCATTAAAATCCATACCCTGTAGCCGCAATAGATAACGCGCGCGTTGCAGTGTTGAACGTAGAGTCTGATAGGCTTCGTTGATCTGCGCCGCCCGTTGCATGGAGAGGCGACGTTCCCGCTCCGGGGCATTGGCAAAACGGTCCGGGTGGACCGCACGCTGCATCTCTCGATAACGATCGGCCAGTCCTGCCGTATCGATACTAAATGATACAGGCAGGCCGAATAGCTCGAAGTGATTCAGATGCAGAGATTCTTGCATTGAGAGCGCGGTCTGAACTAGACCGTGAAACTTTCACCGCAACCGCAAGTATCCTTCACGTTGGGGTTATTGAACTTGAAGCCCTCGTTGAGACCTTCCTTGGTATAATCAAGTTCAGTGCCATCAAGGTAGAGCAGACTCTTGGGGTCGATAATAATCTTCACACCATTGGACTCGAAGACGGTGTCCTCGTCAGCGACCTCGTCCACAAATTCCAGTACATAGGCCATACCGGAACACCCGGTTGTCTTCACCCCCAGGCGTAGACCTTCACCCTTGCCTCGATTGGTAAGAAAATTCCTGACCCGATCAGCGGCCTTATCTGTCAGTGTAATACTCATACTACAACCTCAATTCCAAACTAAATTAAGCCGACTTCTTCGCAGAGGCACCCTGCTTGTTCTTGAAATCTTCAATTGCGGCCTTGATGGCGTCTTCCGCCAAAACAGAACAATGAATTTTTACAGGGGGCAGTTCCAGCTCTGCGGCGATATCGGAGTTTTTGATTGTAGTAGCCTCATCCAGGGTCTTGCCTTTAACCCACTCGGTTAACAGGGAACTGGAGGCGATGGCCGAACCACAACCATAGGTCTTGAACTTGGCGTCTTCAATCACACCCTGCTCATTGACCTTGATCTGCAGACGCATGACGTCACCACAGGCAGGTGCACCCACCATGCCGGTACCGACGCTCAGATCTTCTTTATCCATGCTGCCCACATTACGTGGGTTCTCGTAGTGGTCGATGACTTTGTCGCTATAGGCCATGACGGCTCACCTCTTAGTTAAATTACGTGAAACTAGTGTGCTGCCCACTTGATGCTATTGAGGTCAATACCGTCCTTGTACATCTCCCACAGCGGTGACAGTTCGCGCAGCTTATCGATATGCATCTTGATCTCGGCCACAGCGTGATCGATCTCCTCCTCGGTGGTAAAACGACCGATAGAGAAACGAATGGAGCTGTGAGCAAGTTCATCACTGCGGCCCAGGGCACGCAGGACGTAAGAAGGTTCAAGGCTCGCCGAGGTGCAGGCAGAACCGGAAGACACCGCCAGATCCTTCAGCGCCATGATCAGGGACTCGCCCTCGACATAGTTGAAGCTGACATTGAGATTATGTGGTATGCGCAGCTCCATATCACCGTTGATATAAAGCTCCTCAATATTGTTCAGACCTTTCAGAAGACGGTCGCGTAACATGCGCACGCGCTCGTTGTCTGCAGCCATCTCAAGCTTGGCAAGATGAAAGGCCTCGCCCATTCCGACAATCTGGTGTGTCGCGAGTGTACCGGAACGCATACCACGTTCGTGGCCACCGCCATGCATCTGCGCCTCAAGCCTTACACGCGGCTTGCGACGCACATAGAGCGCGCCGATCCCCTTGGGGCCATATATCTTGTGAGCCGAGAACGACATCAGGTCGACCTTCACGGCCTCCATGTCAATCGGTACCTTGCCCGCGCTCTGCGCGGCATCGACATGAAACAGGACCTTGTGCTCGCGCGTCATCTCGCCGATGGCCTTGATGTCCTGGATAACACCGATCTCGTTGTTCACGTGCATGATGGAGACCAGGATGGTGTCCTTGCGGATCGCCGCCTCCAGCTTCTTCAGGTCGATCAGCCCACTGGCCTCTGGCTCCAGATAGGTAACCTCGAAGCCTTCACGTTCGAGATGGCGGCAGGTATCCAGCACCGCTTTGTGTTCGGTCTTGCAGGTGATGATGTGCTTACCATTCTTCTTGTAGAAATTCGCCACGCCCTTAATGGCGAGGTTGTCCGACTCGGTGGCACCCGAGGTAAAGACGATCTCCTTGGGGTCGGCATTTATCAGGGCGGCAACCTGCGCGCGCGCCTCATCAATCGCCTTCTCGGCGGCCCAGCCATAGGCATGGGAACGCGAAGCGGCATTGCCAAAATTACCCTCTAGAGTCAGGCACTGGCACATCTTCTCTGCCACGCGGGGGTCCACCGGGGTGGTGGCGGAATAGTCAAAGTAAATCGGTGTCTTCATCCGTTCATTGTCTCCACGGTACGATTATCCCGCCACCCTAGGGTGGCGGCAACGACTAACCGGCTTTTTAGCCGTGGGTGGTGGCACCCTTGGGAGTAAAACCGACCTGCTGCTCTTTCTGCATGCGGCTCTGGCGGGCGGCCACTTCCTGTACACCCTCGCGAGAAACTAGCTGTCCCAGGCTGATACCACAGAGAAACTCATAAATCTGTTGGCTCAGTTCACTCCACAACTCGTGAGTCAGGCACTGTTGGTCGTCCTGGCAGTTGGATAGACCACCACAGCGGGTAGTCTCGACCTTCTCATCCACCGCGGTGATGACATCGGCCACAGCGATTTCATTGGCGTGACGACTCAGGCGATAACCACCACCGGGGCCTCGGGTACTATCAACCAGCCCCTTCTTACGCAGGCGCGAGAACAGCTGCTCCAAATAGGATAGGGAGATCCCCTGGCGCTGGGAGATGTCGGCCAGAGTAATGGGGCCTTGCTCATAGTGCAGTGCCAGATCCAGCATCGCGGTGACCGCGTAGCGGCCTTTGGTTGTCAGTCTCATTGCTCTAACCCACCTGTTTTAGTAAACTTCTGTTTCAGCATTGGGTTAGTATACTTAACCAAGCATTTTAGTCAAGTATTTCTTCTACTTTTCATCCTCCCCGACCCGACTCTGATCGAGTTTTTTATCGGACAAATCGCATGGTCCCAGGTCCGGTAGTTTTGAGTCCGGCAACTGCATTCCCAATTGTTTCATTGCCTTACACATGTTTCCCATCTGGGTATCCATGGCATGAACGTGGTCCAGCAGCCGGTTAATGGCATTGGCGACGGGGTCTGGCATATCCTGGGTCATGCCGTAGGCATCAAAGCCAATCTTCTGGGCGAAGGCCTGACGCCTCTCGTGGCCATCATCCTGCTTCTTGACCACTACACGCCCGGGGATACCTACCACCGTCGCCCCTGGAGGTACCTCCTTCACCACCACGGCATTGGACCCAACACGGGCCCCCTCGCCCAGAGTGATCGGGCCAAGCACCTTGGCACCGGCCCCAACGACCACGTTGTTCATCAGAGTGGGGTGACGCTTGCCCTTGTTCCAGCTCGTGCCACCCAGGGTCACACCGTGATAAATCGTACAATCATCACCGATCTCGGCCGTCTCCCCAATGACGACCCCCATGCCATGATCGATGAAGAAGCGACGCCCGATCTTGGCGCCAGGATGGATCTCGATCCCGGTCAGCCAACGGCCCAGGGTTGCAATAAATCGGGCTAACCATTTCAAACGCCAATGCCATAGACCGTGACTCAGGCGATGTAGCAGGAGTGCGTGCAGCCCCGGGTAGGTGGTGATGACCTCAATGGTATTGCGTGCGGCCGGGTCACGGTCAAACACACATAAAATATCTTCGCGTAGGCGTTTAAACATGGGCACCTTCAACGGTCAGTAATATTTGATTGGGCCGCATCCACGGCGGCCTTCAGTATGCCACGGATTATATTCAACTCGATTTTATCCATGCGGACACGATTAAACAGGCGTCGCAGACGGCGCATTAGTTGCCGGGGATTTTCCGGGTCATAAAACCCGATGTGCGCCAGTGCCGCCTCGAAGTGCTGGTATAAACCCTCCATCTCCAGCACCGTCGCTAGAGGGTCGGCCTCCAGTTGATATTCCTGTGGTACCTGATCACTTACCACCGTCAGCATACGAATTTCATAGGCTAATATCTGTAATGCCATGGCGACATTGAGCGAGCTAAATTCAGGGTCCGCCGGGATATGGACCAGGAAATGGCAACGCTCAAGCTCCTCGTTACTGAGGCCATGGGCCTCTCGCCCTAATACTAGGGCCGTCTGCCCTGCCAGACTTGCGTCACCGATTAAGCGCGCGCACTCACGTGGATTTACCGTCGGCCAACGGATGGTGCGTTGCCGCGCACTGGCACCAATGACCAGGGCGCAGTCGCCAATTGCCGCCTCCAGGCTTGTCACGACCCGGGCCTTGGCGACAATGTCCACGGCACCCACGGCCCTGGCATCGGCCTCACCACTGGGGAAGAACACTGGATTCACTAAAGTGAGTTCTGAGAGGCCCATATTTTTCATAGCACGCGCCACCGCGCCAATATTTCCCGGATGGGTGGTCTCCACCATGACGACACGGATGTTGGCTGGATTGACGCGCATGGCGACCCCTGGATGATATTGCCGACAATAATACAGCAAAGCGGCTGTAGCGACGTTCAATGCAGAAATCTGCTAGAATCTCGCCGCTTTCTCTGCGAAGGCCTGTTCTTTAAAAAAGACTCAACTGAGGGGTAGACCGGGTGAACCCGAAACTCAATATTGCGGTACGCGCTGCGCGCGCTGCCGGTAACATCATCTCGCGCTATGCCGACCGGGTGGATACCCTGACCATCGATACCAAGTCCGAAAACGACTTTGTTAGCGAGGTGGATCGAGCCGCAGAGCAAGAGATTATCCAAACCCTCAAAAAAGCCTTTCCGGACCATGCCTTCCTGGCCGAGGAGAGCGGCGCCCACGAAGGCAATGATTTCGAGTGGATCATTGACCCCCTCGACGGCACTACCAACTTTCTGCACGGGTTTCCCCAATATGCCGTCTCTATTGGCCTGCGTTACAAAGGGCGTATGGAGGTAGGCGTCGTCTATGACCCGATGCGGCAGGAGCTCTTCACCGCCAGCCGGGGTGAGGGCGCACAGTTAAATGGGAAGCGTATCCGTGTCAGTAAACGGGCAGGGCTCAATGGTGCCCTGCTCGGTACCGGTATCCCCTTTCGCTCCAACTTTCCCTATACGGATGAATACTTCGCCATGATGAAGGCCCTGTTACCTGGCAGCGCCGGAATACGCCGCCCTGGCTCGGCCGCGCTCGACCTCGCCTATGTGGCTGCGGGTCGCCTGGATGGGTTTTGGGAGATGGGGCTTAATATCTGGGATATGGCCGCGGGGGTCCTGCTGATTGAGGAGGCCGGAGGCCTGGTGGGTGGTATTAACGGTAGCCTCAATCACATGGAGACGGGTCACGTGGTGGCCGCACCACCCAAACTTTTCAAGGCCATGGTACAGACAATTCAGCCTCATCTCCCCGCGCGCCTGCGCTGATTTAGCGTCATTGCCGCCCGGCAAACGGGCGGTAACTTTTTTCCGCCTCATCATCAAGAAACCCGCTCTGCGGACGCTAGAACCTGTGAACCAAGTATGGGATTCAGGTAGCAATGGCAAAGCGTTATCACAAAAAGGCGCCGGTGCGTGGCAACAAGGCACTGGAGATGCAAATGCGTGACGCCCTCGATGGGCTGCACGATAGTGCCAGCTATTTTGCCTTCCAGTCGGTACCCCATAGCCTGGAAATTCTCTCTATTGAACCGCCAAAGGGTGACACCGTGGGCAATGGTGAGCGCGTTCTCGCCCCCGTATATCGGGTTCCCCCTCGTCACGCCGAACGCAGCCAGGATATCGTCGAATACCTGATGGCCCGTGAAGAACGCAGTTATCCCCGCCTCGCTTAATACCCTAGCTTTACAATCTGGCTTTGTATTTTCCGTTTGACCACCTCCGTCTCCTCGTGATAACTATTGGGCAATAACCCTGTATGTCCAATGACAAAGAAATAACATGAAGGAAGGGATATCGATGCAACGTAAACTGCTGGCACTCCTCACCCCTCCCCTGGCCGTCTGTAAATATGGTTGCGCGAGTTGCTGCGCCGCACCAATTGGTGTGTTCTGGGTTACCGGCCTGGTGAGCGTGGTCTATGGCTTTATGGGAGGTCCCGCAGCATTAAACGGGGTCAGTTGGGTCACGGTAGGTCTGGGTCTCGTCCTCTGGGTCATTGCCATTGTTTGGGCCGAGAACACAATTCGTGGAGTCGAGGCTGATAAAGACGACCCGAAGTGCCAAAACAAGCTCAGCACGGTCTGTCGCATCGTGCGTCCCCGACTGGATGAGTCCGACCCCCTCGATGAGGTAAAGAAGTTCCAATAGCGGCCTTTCGCACCAACAAAAAGGCCCGCAATTGCGGGCCTTTTTTGTACGCCTCAGGAAAAGGCTATTCTGCCGATTCTTTCTGCACGGGGATTAAGTTGCTGCGAGTGAGCTTAAGCATTATCGCCAGGGTACTCGCGATGTAGATGGATGAATAGGTACCCGAGACAATACCGATGATCAGCGCCAGACTAAAACCGTGGATCATCGCCCCGCCCCATACAAACATGGCGACAACGACCAACAAGGTCGCCAAGGAGGTCATGGTCGTACGTGAAAGGGTCTCATTCAGGGATATATTCACAACCTCCAAGGGCTCCTTGCGGCGGAGCTTGATAAAATTCTCACGCACACGATCCGCCACCACAATAGTATCATTGAGCGAGTAGCCACTCACCGCCAGGATCGCCGCCAACACCGTCAGGTCAAATTCCCACTGGAAAAAGGCAAAAAAACCCAGCGTTATGATGGTGTCGTGGATCAGCGAAACGACGGCACCCGTTGCATAACGCCACTCGAATCGCATGATGACATAGAGCATGATACTGCCAAGAGCGATCAGCATAGCAATACCACCCTGGTCGCGTAACTCTTCACCAATCTGGGGACCAACATATTCCTGTCGCCGCATCTCGGCCTTGTTATTGGTATCTTCACGCAGCAGTTTAAGTACATCGTTACTGACGTCGGCATTGCTTTTTTCCGCTCGCGGTGCAAGACGCACAATCACGTCTTTGGCGGAGCCAAAATTTTGCACCACGGCATCATCATAACCATGCTTGGACAGGGTGGAGCGAATCTGCGAGAGGTCGACGGCCTCGGGGTAACCGATCTCCAGCAAGATGCCCCCGGTAAAATCCAGCCCAAAATTCAGGCCACGCACACCCAGGACCACTGCCGAGGCCAGCATGAAAACCACCGAGATACCCATGGCGAGCTTGCGCACGCCCATGAAATCAATAGTGGTGACCTTATTAAAGAAACGCATCGTTTGCGCCATGTCTTAGTGCTCCTGCTAAATCGACAGAGTTTTGATCCGACGCCCACCAACCACCAGATTCACAATCGCGCGCGTTACCGTGATCGCGGTAAACATCGAGGTGAGAATACCGATGGAGAGGGTCACGGCAAAACCCTTGACCGGCCCAGACCCGAAGATGAACAACACAACACCCGGGATCAGGGTGGTGATATTGGAGTCGAAGATGGTGGCAAAGGCCTTTTCATAACCCGCATGTATGCTCGCCTGCGGTGTGTTACCTACGCGTAACTCCTCACGGATACGCTCAAAGATGAGAACGTTCGCGTCCACCGCCATACCCACCGTCAGTACGATACCGGCAATACCTGGCAAGGTGAGCGTCGCCTGTAACATGGAGAGTGCGGCGACGATAAGTACGACGTTTAGCAACAGCGCAGTATTCGCCACCATGCCAAAACCACGGTAGTAAACGAACATGAACAGCATAACCAGGGCGGTGCCATAGATCATCGACTGCACCCCCTTGTCGATGTTGTCTTGGCCGAGGCTGGGGCCTACGGTGCGCTCTTCGATTATCTTAATCGGTGCCGCCAGGGCACCTGCACGCAGCAACAGTGCCAGGTCACGCGTCTCATTGGCGTCACGCAGGCCGGTGATCTGGAAGCGGTTGCTGAAGACACCCTGGATGGTGGCGACGTTGATCACCTGCTCGACTCGACGCGTTACCTCAACCGGCTTACCCGCCTGCATTTCCATAAACGGTTTGTTTTCGATAAAGACCACCGCCATGGGCTTACCAATATTCTCTTTGGTGGTGTTACCCATGACACGGGCACCGGCACCATCCAGTGAGATGTTTACCGAAGGACGACCATCCTGATCAATCCCGGAACTCGCACTATTGATGCGCTCGCCGGTAATAATGACGCGTTTTTTCAACAGAACTGGCCTGCCATCACGTTCTTTATACAGGCGTGTACCCGGGGGCACCTGGCCGTTCATCGCCTGCGCCAGATGCTCATCCACCAGACGAAACTCCAGCGTCGCTGTCGCACTCAAGATTTCCTTGGCACGGGCACTATCCTGGATACCTGGTAACTGAACGACAATCCGGGTATCACCCTGTTGCTGAATCACGGGCTCGGCTACACCCAATTCATTCACGCGATTACGCAGGGTCGTAATGTTTTGCTCTACGGCCTGCTTATAGAGTTCATGCAGGGCCTGAGGGCTCATCACGGCGCGCAGGTTGTAGCTGCCATCCTGCTCAAAATCGGTCAAGGTAAGTTCACGCAGGCTGGAGTGAATCGCGCCCTGCGCCGCATCACGCAGGTCGGCCGTATTAAATCGTGCAACAACGGTATTACCTACGGCTACTACACTCATCGCACGAATGTCTTTCTCGCGCAGAAGGGTACGCACATCACTGATAGTATCGTCGATCTTTTGCTGCAATACCGACTCGGTATCCACCTCCATCAAAAAGTGCAGACCTCCGCGCAGGTCTAGCCCCAGGTACATCGGCATAGCGTTTATGCTGCGTAACCATGAAGGTGAGGCCGAGGCCAGATTCTGGGCGATGGTGTAATCAACACCCAATGTTGCACGCAACACCTCACTCGCCTGAAGCTGTTGTTCGACACTACCAAATCGCACCAACAAGCCGTCTTGTTCAAGCGACGTGCGACGATAGGCAATATGTGCACCCTCCAACTGGTCTTGGACCTGTTTTTTAAGCGCCTCATCGACCGTCTTACCGCTGTGTGCGGCAATCTGCAAGGCCGGGTCAGTACCATAAAGATTCGGCAGCGCGTACAGACTGGCAATACCGATAACAAAGAGGATGGTCAGGTATTTCCAGAGCGGATATTTGTTCAGCATGATGTGGGGCTCTGCGTTTGTGCTGGGTCGTCCATGACCAGTTGATGTTAGTCTTTCTGGGCCGCCTTGATGGAACCCTTTGGCAATACGGTGGCAATGGCCTGTCGTTGGAGTTTCACCGTCACATTGTTGGCCACTTCGACATCCACATACTGCTCGCCCACATCGGTAATCTTACCGAGCAGGCCACCATTGGTGATGACCTCATCGCCCTTTCCAAGGGCATCGATCAGCTTTTTGTGTTCCTTTGCACGCTTGGTCTGCGGGCGGATGAGTAGAAAATAAAATATTGCGATCATTCCTACGAAGAACAATACGGAAGTCATCGGGTCACCACCTGTTTGTGCAGGTGCGGCCTGGGCCATGGCATCTGAGATCAAACCATTCATGCTTTAGCTACCTCTTGAGAGTCAATTCGTGGGCAAACGCCCAATAAAAACGCGGGCCATTATGACACAGCAGGCCGGGCTTGCGTGCGCCTGGCGTAGAAATCGGTAACGAAATCCTGCAAACGACCTTCAGCAATGGCCTCACGCAGACCGCGCATCAGGGTCTGGTAGTAATGCAGGTTATGGATCGTATTCAGACGCGCCCCCAGAATCTCACCACATTTATCCAGGTGGCGCAGGTAGGCGCGACTATAGTGGCGGCAGGTGTAACAGTCGCAGTTCGGGTCCAGCGGCGACGTATCGTACTGGTAGGTGCTATTGCGTATGCGCACCACCCCCTCGCTGGTGAAAAGATGACCATTGCGTGCATTACGCGTGGGCATCACGCAATCGAACATATCGACACCACGCTGCACGGCCTCGACGAGATCCTCCGGCGTCCCCACCCCCATTAGATAGCGGGGGCGCTCGCTCGGCATCTCGGGGGTCAAATGATTCAACACCTTTAACATCTCTTCCTTTGGCTCGCCGACGGAGAGGCCACCAATGGCATAGCCGTCAAATCCAATCTCCACCAGCCCACGTAATGATTGGCTACGCAGGTGTGGGTACATCCCACCCTGCACGATCCCAAACAGCGCCGCCGGGTTGTCTGCGTGGGCCTGCTTGCTACGAGCCGCCCAGCGTAGAGAAAGTTCCATCGAGTCACGCGCCTGCTCCTCGGTCGCCGGAAAGGGTGTGCACTCATCAAAGATCATGACGATGTCGGAACCGAGCGCTCGCTGTACGGCCATGGACTCCTCCGGCCCCATAAATACCCGCGAACCATCTATCGGGGAGGCAAAGACCACACCCTGCTCAGTAATCTTGCGCAACTCCCCCAGGCTCCAGACCTGAAACCCGCCTGAATCCGTGAGAATTGGCCCTGACCAGTGCATAAATCCATGCAGATCGCCGTGAACCTTAATCACATCGATGCCTGGGCGCAGCATGAGGTGGAAGGTATTGCCCAAGATAATCTGTGCACCGGTGGCACCTACTTCCTCAGGTGTCATGGCCTTGACCGTGCCATAGGTCCCCACCGGCATGAAGGCCGGGGTTTCCACTACGCCACGCTCAAACACGAGGCGTCCGCGTCGTGCCGACCCGTCTGTCTTCTGCAATTCAAATTTCATATCTGGAGCAATACCCGACTAATTTTGCGCTGCCTTTGTGACAAACATGGCGTCGCCATAACTGAAAAACCGATACCCCTGGAGCACGGCATGCCGATAGGCCCGCATGATGTGCTCATAGCCCGCAAAGGCAGATACCAGCATCAACAGCGTGGATTCCGGTAAATGGAAGTTGGTGATCATGGCATCGATGACCCGGAAACGATAGCCGGGGTAGATGAAGATTTGCGTATCACCGCTAAAGGGCCGCACCTCACCCGCCTCACTTGCCGCAGACTCCAATGCTCGCACCACCGTGGTCCCCACTGCAATCACACGCCCGCCGCGTGCTCGCGTCTGCTGTATGGCCTCGCAAACGGCATCAGGCACTACTAGATACTCGGCATGCATGTGATGGTCGCGGATGTCGTCACTACGCACCGGCTGAAAAGTACCCGCTCCTACATGCAAGGTGACATAGGCGGACTGAACACCGATTTTCGCTATCTGTTCGAGCATCCTGGCGTCGAAGTGCAGACCCGCGGTGGGCGCCGCCACGGCACCCGGCTTTTCGGCATAGACGGTCTGATAGCGTTCCATATCGACCGCTTCATCTGGCCGCTGAATATATGGCGGTAGAGGCAGGTGCCCACTCCGCTCCATAATGTCCATCAGCGATGCGTTAACTGAATGTATCCGATATAGCTCCCCTTCCCGGCCGAGCACCTCAAGGCGATCACCACCTTCGAGGTTT
>JAHEDA010000319.1 GCA_024641445.1 Gammaproteobacteria bacterium | reverse complement strand
AGGAACCGCAGGAACTGGAGGCCTTGGTATGTGCACGCACCTCATCCAGGGTAAACAGCTTTTTGGTCGTGATGGCCTTGACGATGTCGCCCTTGCAGACACCGTTACAACCACAGATCTCGGCCGTATCGGCCATGGCAACCACACGATGGTCATCGCCGTGACCGGAGTCACCCAGATGGGCCTGACCGAAGAGAATATTCTTACGCATATCGCTGATGTCAGTTTGATCGCGCATGAGGTCGAAATACCAGGAACCATCAATGGTGTCGCCATACATTACCGCGCCCTTTATCCTGTTGTCCTGCACCACCAGCTTGCGATAGATACCGCGTGAGGCATCCTGAAACACCAGCTCGTCGCTCTGTTCGTTACCGATAAAATCTCCAGCGGAGAACAGATCAATCCCCGTCACCTTTAACTTGGTTGAGGTCATCGACCCCTCATAACGACCAATACCGTGTTTGGCCAGGTGATTGGCACAAACCCGCGCCATCTCAAACAATGGCGCAACCAGACCATAGGTCTGGCCACGGTGTTGCACACACTCACCCACTGAGTAGACGCGCGGGTCAAAGGTCTGCATGGTATCGCTGACGACGATAGCCCGCTCGCAGTGAATGCCTGATTTCTTTGCCAACTCAAAATTGGGTCGAATACCTACCGCCATAACGACGAGGTCGGCATAGATCTCCGTTCCATCCTTAAAGCGCACCCTCTCTACGCGGTCCTTGCCGATGATGGCCTCGGTGGAGGCCTGCATCAGAAAGTTAAGGCCGCGTTGTTCGAGCGAGGTGCGGAGCATGGTCGCGGCGGGTGTATCGAGCTGACGATCCATTAATTTGTCCGCAATATGCACCACGGTGACATTCATGCCCTGTTTCATCAGACCATTGGCCGCCTCCAGCCCAAGCAGGCCACCGCCGATGACGACCGCATGTTTAAATTGTTTTGATGCCGCCAACATGGCATCCACATCTCGAATGTCGCGAAAGGTCACGACCCCTTGCAGGGTATTACCAGGCACGGGGATTACAAAGGGGATGGAGCCGGTGGCAATTAGCAGACGATCATACTCTGCCGCGGTACCATCCTCGGCAATCACCTTGCGCTTGACACGATCGATCTCGGTGATGCTCTTGCCCTTGTGCAGGGTAATGCCGTTGTCCACATACCATTTTTCATCGTTGAGCATGATCTCGTCGAGGGTCTTTTCACCCGTCAGCACCGGAGACAGCATGATGCGATTGTAGTTGCCATAGGGCTCGGCACCAAAGACGGTGATTGCGAAACCATCGGGGTCAATCTTCAACAGCTCCTCAACCGTACGGATGCCGGCCATACCATTACCAATTACAACCAGGTTTTCTTTCTTCATATCAACCTCTATTTATAGATGGTGTTGCTTGCAATTCATTCACTAGCGGAATGTCGGTGCGGGCTGGATTCATGGCCAGTAGCGTCTGCAAGTCGACAGACACCTGACTACTGTTTTGTTGCGTTAAATAGGCGATTGGGTTGCGTGGGTCGAAACACTGAGCATCGAAGAAGCTGTCCGCACCCATGCTGGTCTTTGTCCCATTCTCAACCAGGCACCACTCCTCGGCATGACACCCCTCACCCTTTTGATTACCCATCGGGAGTGACATGTTCAGGGCGGCCGCGGCCTTACGCGTGATGTCCGGGCGATAGACCGCTTGCGCGACGGCATGCAGGTCGATCGACTCGTCCAACTGTCCCCACCGCAACATCTGCGTCAACTGCCACACCGCATGTGAGTGCCAGGGCAGGTTGGCGGCATAGCGGGCAAACACATTGAAGGCAGGCAGGCTACGCGGGAATTCGTTGTGCGCATAACGAAAGGTCCCCAGCATGGACATGCGAATCACATCCATGGAGGCATTAACGTAACGGCTCTGTGCAATGAGCTCGACCGCCTCGTGCCGATTCTCCGGGGCATCTAGCCAGGCCGTCGCCTCCAGTAAGGCCATCACCAGCGCCTGCAAGGTGTTGGGATGCTGCTCGGCCCATTCCTGTGTCACTGCAAAAACCTTTTCGGGGCCGTTGTTCCAGATCTCATAGCCGGTGATGATCACACGACCCAGGCCCTCGCGTACGGCCTCGCCACTCCATGGCTCACCCACACAATAGCCGTCGATGTTGCCTTCGCGCAGATTGCTCACCATCTGTGCCGGCGGGATCACCTCAATCCGCACATCGCGGTCCGGGTCGATTCCCGCTGCGGCCATCCAGTAGCGTAGGGCATAGTTGTGCATGGAATAGGGAAAGACCACCGCAAAGCTCAGTGGCGCATTGCCGGCCTGCTGGTCTTGCTCAATAATTTTTTTCAGGGCGCGCGCACTGATCGGGCGCTCATGCATCGCCTCGGTATCCACCTCCTGCATACGCGCATACAGCGATTCCGAGATCGTAATGGCATTGCCATTGAGCCCTAGCGACATAGCGGCAATCACGGGTTTACTCAGCGGGCCAAGACCGAGACTCATGGCCAGGGTCATAGGCGCCAGCATCTGTGCACCATCCAGTACACCGATTGCAAGCTTGTCACGCATATTGGCCCAGGAGGTCTCTTTCGATAGTGTGACCTCCAGACCATATTTTTCGAAACAACCACGCTCATGTGCCACCACCAGCGGCGCACAATCGGTGAGCGGGATAAAACCCAGGCTAACGACGGGTTGTTCTAAATTCATCTTTTCCATTGCGTGTCCCTGCCTCAACCCGCGGCCAGGCGCAGCTTGGTGGATTGATCTTTTTTGGAAGACTCTGCCTTGGCCGGATCGCTATGACGTTCGTGTAAGAAGCGCAATACCTCGGCGCGATAGCGGTTATAGGTGGGGTCCGCCGCCAGGGCAATGCGCTCGCGTGGACGCGGCAGTTTCACCTCTAGTATCTCGCCGATGGTGGCAGATGGCCCATTCGTCATCATCACGATGCGATCGGACAGTAACACCGCCTCATCAACGTCATGCGTGATCATGATGACGGTGTTCTTTAACTCGTTCTGGATCTCCATCAGGGTGTCCTGCATGTGGGTGCGGGTGAGTGAGTCGAGCGCGCCGAACGGTTCATCCATTAACATCACCTTCGGCTGCATCGCCAGGGCGCGTGCGATGCCGACGCGTTGTTTCATGCCGCCGGATATTTCATCAGGACGCCGCGCCAGCGCATGCCCCATGTTCAC
>JAHEDA010000057.1 GCA_024641445.1 Gammaproteobacteria bacterium | reverse complement strand
GGTATGAGTATATTTCTCGTCAGGGAGCGGATTGGCCGCTGCATCAATATATGCACGGTGCAATGACCTCGGTATTTCCCTCTACCACCGCCAGCGCCATCCCTACCTTTTTAAGTGGACAGGCACCGCAACAACACGGCCTGACCGGGTGGCATGTCTATCTGCGGGAACTGGGCCAGATCGCCTCGGTGCTACCCTTCCGGTCGCGTGTGGGAGGTAGTGATTACACGCATAGTGGTGTCGATGCCGTGCAACTCTACCGGCCGCGCCCCTTTTTTGATCTGCTGCCGGTAGTATCGCATGTTGTTGCGCCAACCTATATTGCGCATTCACCGTTTAATAATGCCTTTAGTGGTGCGGCCAATATCCATCCCTACTCATCAATGAATGATATGCTGGCACAGATTTCTGCGTCTGTACGCACCGATGCGATGCGCAATTATGTTTATGCCTATTGGCCCGAATACGACCGCCGTGCACATGAGTTTGGCGTACGGAGTGAGGCGGTACAGCATCATTATGAGGAGCTCAATGCGGCATTTCTGAGCCTACAGCGACAGTTGGCCGGGACGGATACCCTACTGCTGGTGACCGCGGATCACGGTTTTATTGATGTCGAACAGGACCGCGAGATCAGGCTCAGCCAACACCCCGTGCTGGAAGACTGTCTGCGCCTGCCCCTTAGCGGTGAGCGGAGGGTGGCCTATTGTTACCTCAAACCGGGTATGGAGGCGATATTCCTTGATTATGTGCAGACTACTTTTGGTGAGGCAGTCACCGCAGTCCCCAGCCCGTCCCTAATCGAGGCGGGGTGGTTTGGTCATGGACATCCCCACCCACGCCTGCTTGAGCGAATTGGTGATTACACCCTCTTGTTACATGGCCGTCATACCATCAAGGACTGGCTGCCAGGAGAGCGGCCCTTCTGGCAGCGGGGCGTTCATGGGGGGATTGACGCAGATGAGATGCGGGTACCGCTTATCGCTCTCGCCTGTTGACGGGGGACTGCATTGTGGCGGGGTTCGGGACTATAATTGACCGATTACCTCCACAAAGTAACCAAGGCTGTCCGGGCACCCATGAATTCCCTCGAGTTTTCCAGGCGATATGCCCGTCTCATTTTACTAAGTTGGACCATTCCGCCTATCTTCGGTCTCTCCTTCCTGTTATTTATTAAAATGTTTACGCCCACGCAGATGTGGGAAATCCTGAGCCACCCACTGGAACCACTGTTCATTCTAACGACGCTCTTGGGTGCCGTAGCCTATTTCCACTATCGGGTGCGGCCAGTGCGGAAATATTTAGAGCGTCCATCGGCCCCTACGGCGGAGCACGCACTGGCGTATACGCGCCTGTTCCCGTTGGAGTACTGGGGTGTCTTTATCTTTTATCTGCTTATGGCCCCGAGCAGTGTGATTATCTCGGCCCAGTGGTATTCAGATTTCGTTGCGCTACCGGTGGACTGGTTTCGCATCCACCTGGTCGCGCTGATTGTGTCGATCATTGTCGGACTGCCGATTTTCTATCGCATACTGGATCTCTTCGGTGATGCCTATAGCAAGATTCACCTGCAAAGCGTGCAAGTCAGCCTCAAGGCCAAGATTTTCCTGTTAGGCGCACTCATCCCGCTCCTTATCGACACCATGCTGGTGCAGTATTTCTGGACACGCACGGGTTACTTCACCCTGGAGACCTTTGGTATCTGGCTGTTGCTCGAACTATTGGCCATCGCGGGCACCATGACCTTTGTCACCAGTTTCTCACGCTCACTAGCTCCTTTGCAGACTATTCTCGAACGGAGTCCGACGCTCTCAAGTATGGACACGGCCAGCCTCATCGTCCGTTCCACCGATGAGATTGGTGTGCTTACCTGTGGTTATCGTGGGCTCTTGAATGACATGCGCATCCAGAGCGAGATTATCCATACCAGTAATCGCATCCTCAGCGGTATCGGTAAGCACATTACCTTTGCCGAGATTGCCAGCTCAATACTGCGGACGTGTGATGAGGCCATTCCGGGGGGCATGTCATTTCTCTTGCTGCACAAACCCGAGGACAAGACCTTGATCGGTGTCGCCCATACGGGTGTGGAATATAATCCACATGGACACTATCAATTGGCCCTGACCGAGAATGCGCTCTCGGTCCGTGCCTTTAATAGCCGTAAGACGATCGCCATTGATGATGCCATGCATGACCCGCGTGTCAACAAGTCCATTATTCATCGTTTTGATGTGGCAACGGCCCTGGCGACGCCACTGATCGTGGATGGCCAGTCCATCGGTGTCTTGATCACGTCCTATAAGGAGGGTGGCCACATCTATTCAGTGCGTGATATCGACATCATTGAGGGGCTCGCACATGAGGCGGCCCTGGCCCTGCATACCCAGATGATGTATGAACATCATCAAGTGATGGAGGCGGAGATGCGGATCGCCACCAGCGTCTTCCGAGACACGCAGGAGGCCATCATGGTGACGGATGCCGAGGCAAAGATACTACGCGTGAATCAGGCCTTTACCATGATCACTGGATATAGTCAGGATGAGGTGATTGGTAAGCGCCCCTCCATCCTGAGCTCGGGTCGCCATGATCAGGCCTTCTATCAACATCTCTGGAATAAATTGTTAGAGGACGGTGTTTGGGAGGGCGAGGTGTGGAATCGGCGTAAGGATGGCCTTGTCTATCCCGAGTGGCTCAACATTTCAGCTTCTCTCGATGAGACTGGTAAGGCTGTACACTATATTGGCATCTTTACGGATATTACCGAAAAGAAGCGCACGGAGGAGGAGATATTTCGTCTGGCGCATTACGATGAAGTGACTGAATTACCGAATCGCGTACTATTTAATGATCACCTCGGTCAGAGTCTCAAACAGGCCTCCCGGCATGGACACCAGGTCGCCGTCTTGTTTGTCGATCTTGATCACTTTAAACAGATCAACGATACCATGGGGCATGCGGCGGGTGACAAACTACTGTTGCAAGTCGCCAATCGTATTAAGGAATGTGTGCGCAAGGAAGACACTGTCGCACGGCAGGGGGGCGATGAATTCATCCTGATCCTGAACGAGGTAAAAGGTGCAGAGGGGGCCGCGGCGGTGGCTGGCACCTTGATTCAAAGGCTACGCCAGCCGTTTGAACTGGAGGGGAGCGAGGTCTTTATCTCCAGCAGTATCGGGATCAGTATTTATCCAAATGATGCAACTGACGAAGAGTCATTGTTGAAGAATGCCGATGCGGCTATGTATCGCGCAAAGGAGAATGGTCGCAGCAACTACCAGTTCTTTACTCGTGAGATGAATGAATCGGCAATGGCGCGCTTCCGACTTGAGGCCCGTCTACGCCGTGCACTCGAACGCAATGAGTTTATACCGTACTATCAGCCCCAGGTTAATATTCAGGACGGTACGCTTGCCGGAGTCGAGGTATTGCTACGCTGGAAGAATGATGAGAATGGTGAGGTTGCCCCCGATGATTTTATCAAGATTGCCGAGGATAGTGGTGAAATAATCCCCATCACACGCTGGTTGATTGATGTCGCCTGTCGTGATTTTCAATCCTGGTTAAATGCGGATATAAAACCGGGGCAGATCGCCTTCAATCTGACCTCTCGACACCTGCGTCAAACAGACTTCGCTGACGAGGTGGCCGGTGTCATGCAAAAATATGGACTACGTCCACACCAGATTGAATTCGAGATAACAGAGGGGATGTTGATCGAGGGCGCGGCAATGGATGTGAAATTGTGCGCCGACCTCAAACAACTTGGGACGGGGTTGGCCCTGGACGATTTCGGTACGGGTTATTCTTCGCTGAGTTACCTCAAGCGTTTCCCCATCGATACGGTGAAGATCGACAAGAGCTTCATTCGCGACCTCGGCACGGATGCGGATGACACGGCCATTATCTCGGCCATCCTTGCCATGGGTAAGAGCCTTAACCTTCGTGTGATTGCGGAGGGGGTAGAGACCGAGGCGCAATTAGGCTTTCTGCGCGAACACGGTTGCTATTACATTCAGGGGTTTTACTATGCGCAACCCATGTCGCACGACGCGTTTATGCAATGGGCCCAGACTTGGTCTTCCAAGTTTTAACCAGCAACTTGCTGGTCGAAGCGATGCGTGTTTGAATTGAACAATCGAAAAAATAAGTAAAGGTACAGGCATGATGTCTACACCTCAACCCGCAGATCGCCCGGTGATTATTACCAGTCTGCTCGTAATAACCACTCTATTTGCATTTATCTCGCGGGCATTTGACCTGCATCAGGCCTGGCTCCTGCTCGTTGGCGTCGGTATTGGCTATGTGCTCATGCATGCCTTGTTTGGTTTCTCCGGAGGTTGGCGTAGCTTTGTGCGTGAGCGTCGAAGTCAGGGGATTCGCGCCCAGATTGGTCTGTTGGCCCTGACCTCGCTACTCTTCTTTCCCGTATTGGGAGGCATGTTTGGTGTTACGGGTACCAGTGCCGCACTGGCACCGGTTGGGATGTCGGTGCTGATCGGTGCATTTCTATTCGGCATTGGTATGCAGCTAGGTGGCGGTTGTGGCTCGGGCACGCTCTTTACGGTGGGCTGGGGCCAGATCGATATGTTATTGGCATTGAGTTTCTTCATCGTCGGTGCAACCCTAGGCAGCATGCATTTACCCTGGTGGTTGACTTTACCGAGTCTCGGTAAAATATCGGTGATTCAGTCTCTGGGTTGGCTGCCCGCCTTGTTCGTACAATTTAGTGTGCTGGGTTTACTCTATTTTATTGTCTTGCAACTGGAGAGAGTGAGGCATGGTTCTGCACAGGCGCTCATCACCAACTCGAATACCTCAGTGACGCACAGGCTCATCTTTGGTGGTTGGCCGTTGTGGTGGGCTATCGTTGCCCTCGCAATCCTCAATCTTGCTACCTTGCTACTCGCGGGGCATCCCTGGTCGATTACCTTCGCCTTTGCCCTGTGGGGTGCCAAGATATGGAGCGCACTCGGTGGTGACCTTACCGCGTATAGTTTTTGGGCATCGGGGTATCAGGTCAAGGCACTCAATAGTAGTGTGCTTGCCGATGTGACATCGCTTATGGACTTCGGGATAATTCTTGGCTCGATGCTTGCGGCGGCACTGGCGGGAAAATTTGCCCCCGAGGGGCGTCTCAAACCCCGACGCATTGCCACCGCAGTACTCGGCGGCCTGTTGATGGGATACGGCGCACGCCTTGCCTTTGGCTGTAACATTGGTGGTCTCCTGGCTGGTATCAGCTCCGGTAGTCTGCATGGTTGGTTGTGGCTGGTGATGGGCTTTATGGGCTCATGGTTAGGTGTGAGAATGAGGGCGTGGATACAACAGGAGGGGAGGACGGCATGAGGCATCGCAATCGCATCATCGTAGGTTCCGCCTTTGGCTTGGCCGCTATCGCGGTTGCCATTGATCACACTCGCCATAGCGTGCCCGAGGCGCAACCGGCGGCAATTACACAGGACCAGAGCGTACCGTCATCAACGCCGTGTGCGCTCGATAGTAATCCGTGTGCACTGGGGGGCAGTAACCCCTGCTCGCTCGGTAGAACGAGCTCACCCTGTAGTCTCTAGATAATTATCAATGCAACGTGGGATCGACACCTACACGGCTGCGACCGTAGTGTATGAGTCGCTACAACTTTTTGTGGCGGGGAAAACCAACCCGGTGCTTATGCTCATTCCCGATGCCCGTGCACCGATCGAGGCGCAACACTATCCTACCGATGCCCTGAATTTCGCTGGTGATGAATTTCGCGTTTACTACCACTCACACCCACGCGAACATCGCATTGCGGGTGAGCATGGACACTTTCACTACTTCATCAATGCGGGGGACCACAACGAGTGGGCACACCTTGTGGGCTTGTGTATGGATGCACAGGGCCAGGCACTCCGCTGGTTTACGACGAATCATTGGGTAACCGCGGGGACCTGGCTAGATGCCACGACGCTAGCCGATCGACTTCAGCAACATTGGCCGCAGATTGACGATGCGCAACTGAGCCCGATCGAGGCATGGCTATGGGGAATGTTGGGGATGTTCTCACGCGAGATACTGGCGCTCTTGCAACAGCGGGACTCACAGATACAAGTACTCGGCGCCGGACAGGAAGCTGCCGCCATCTTGTCGAATCGCGCGCTTTATCTACTTGGCGAATACGAAATAGACCTGTTTGGCCAATTTAAGTCATTGTTAGCAAGGACCTAATTTAGACATGGCTATTTTCCAAAACGTATCTATACTTGCCTTCACATAACTAATGGAGGCTCTGAATGAAAATGATGAAGATCTCCCTCGCTCTACTGGCGGGGTTCATGGTGTCTGGTTTGGTGCAGGCCGCGACGGTACCTGGCCCACTGGTCGATGCGGCGTGGTTGGCGAAGAATTTGAAGCAGGTGACGATACTTGATGTTGGTACCGACCCTCAATCCTATGCAGCCAAGCCGGTATTTGCCAAGGATAAAAAGACCGGCAAGGATGTCCTGGTCAAGATCGGTGGACACGTGCCGGGCGCGGCCTTTGTCGATTATAAAAAGGTTCGTGTTGACCGCGAGGTTAATGGCGTCAAGGTAGAGATGATTATCCCGGTGAAGGCCGATTTCGAAAAATTTGTTCAGGCGCTGGGCGTAAATCGCGATAGCGCGATTGTCATCGTCTCTGATGGCCTGAACAATCTTGATATGACGATGGCGACACGCCTGTACTGGCAGCTAAAGTATTACGGTCAGGACAACATGGCGATCCTCAATGGTGGTCTGGCGCAATGGATTACCGATGGTAACGATGTTAGCAGTGAGGTGGCGCAACCTGGTGCAGGTAACTGGCAGGCGACGGCAGAGCGTAAGGAGCTGCTTGCCAGCAGTGAAGACGTTGCCGCGGCGATGAAAAAGAAGTCAGTGCAGTTGATGGATAATCGCCCCATTAGCCAGTACCTTGGAACGGCCAAGCAGCCCTATGTCTACGCCAAGGGCCACATCCCTGGAGCCAAGTCCTTTCCCAATGAAATTATGACAGAGGCCGGTGCACCCGCAAAATTCCTGCCCACACCGGAATTAAAGCAACTTGCCTCAGCCATGGGAATCAAGACCAACAAGAGCACGATTACCTATTGCAACAGTGGTCACCTTGCCTCTGGCGGCTGGTTTATCATGCATGAGTTGATGGGAAATAAATCGGCCAAGCTCTACGATGGCTCCATGAACGAGTGGACACTGGAGAAGCGCCCGGTGACGGCCATGAAGATGGAATAGTCGATACGACTGTTTAAGCATCCTAACCGGGGCCTGTTTATAAACTGGTCCCGGTTTTTTTATGCCATTTGTAATGGACTATCCTGCCCTCGACCATTAAAATTTTACCATGTCACGCATTCAAATAATGGCGCTACGCCATTCTGCTTTTTACGCACCGCTATTAGTTACGATGAGCGGGGGCTATCTTAAACAACAAGGGCTTGAGCACCAGTACGAGGTGGCAACACCCACGCGGACCATTCCAAAGAGTATTGCCGAGGGCAGCGTGCAGGTGGCGCAATCCGCCGTAGCCACGAGCTGGATGATGCGCGAGAAGGGCGAGGCGCCACCCTATGTCCACTTTGCCCAGATCAACGAGCGCGATGGTTTCTTTCTCGCCGGACGTAAGCAAGAGGACAATTTCCGGTGGCAGATGCTGGAGGGGAAGACCGTGCTGGTCGACCATCTTTTTCAACCGCTGGCGATGTTTCAGTCTGTCCTGCGCCAGCATGGAGTTGATCTCGGCAAGGTGAATATCATCGATGCCGGTGATGTCGCCGCCATGGACAAGGCCTTTCGCAGCGGCACCGGTGACTACGTGCATCAGCAGGGGCCCGCACCGCAGCAGTTGCAACACGATGGAGTGGGCTATCTCGTCGCGAGTATCGGCCTGGCGATTGGCCCGGTGGCCTTCAGCAGCCTGTGCGCACGGCGTGAGTGGTTACACACGGCCGAGGCGCAGTCCTTTATGCGGGCATACACCGAGGCGCGTGGCTATGTGCAACAAGCTGCGGCCGAGGAGGTGGCGGCATTGGTGAGTGGCTATCTGGCAGGGATCGATCAATCTGTATTGGTGCAGACCATTCGCGATTATCAACAGCTTGGTACCTGGACGGGTGGGGTGGCCATCACCCGCGAGAGTTATGCGGCGGCCCAGGAGGTGTTTATTGGTGTCGGCATGCAGAAAATTTCGTATGCCTATGAGGAGGTAATTGCCGCACCACCCACAGTCTGAGGTCATCCCTTGGTGAACGTGAATCTGGTTTTATAATTAAGTGACTATGTCAAATGGTAAGGAGTGAGTATGCCAACCTATGATTATGTCTGCGAGGCCAATGGTCGCGTAGTGGAAGTAAAACATCGCATGAGCGAGACCGTCAGTTCCTGGGGCGAGTTGTGTCGCCTGGCCGGGATCGATGCGGGTACCACACCTGCCACCAGCGCAGTAGCCCGACTGGCCACGGGTGGTAATGTCGTCAAGAGCGGCGGCGCTGGTGGTGATCTACCCCCGTGTGCAACGGGTGGTTGCTGTGGTGGCGGGAGCTGCGGTATTCACTGAGTCCTCACTCAGCCATACACGCAGATAAAAATGGCCCGAATGGGCGGGCCTTTTTTTATGCGCCACTCATTTTTAATTAGTATCTTTTACCGACACTACCTGATAGTGACAGTTGCGATGCAATCCTGTTTTTTATCCATAGGTTAACTTCAGAAGCTTGTTGACCGTATTCCAGTTGCGAGTGGTGGCACGAAGGTAGAGCCTTTTCTCGAAATACTGATTGGAGAATCTGGTCTTGCCATAGCTCAGCGGACAATGCAGGTAGATCACCCTGCCAGCGGGGATGAAACAGTCAGCGCCGTCAACCTGTGGACCGAGTTGTTTAAGTACGTCTGGCGTCGGTGTGCTATCCAGGAAGACAACGTGCAGTTTCTTGATGTCGATACCCTCTTCCCGGATGAAGGGGTTGGCGCGGCAGATCTGGCCAAATTCTTCTGCCGTGTAGACAAAGACGCCGATCTCATTGCCAGTTTCCTGATGTAACAGGGCGGAAATTTCTATGCCGAGGTCGGCAGGTGAGCGATTGGCCGGTGCCGCGAAGACAATGTTACCGCTCTGTATGTAGGTTACGACCTCTGTCAATTTCAGTAACTCAAATAGCCCTTTCAATCGCACCATCGTCAGCGGGTTCTTGCCGCCGACGTTAATCCCTCGCAGCAGGCAGATATAGTGTGTCATGGTGTTACGGGCGTATCTCGGTGCCAGAAATAGATGATGGCCATGCCCTTGACGAAGACTAACGGTGCTGGTCGTAACATGAGCAGGGATGGCATGGCGATAGTGAGTGCGCCCACCAGTGGGAACAGTAGCATCATGGAGGAGAGTATCGAGTCGATGCGTGTGGCGCGCGGCCACGCCAGGCCAAAGAGAAGGTAGGCGAAAAAGGCACCAAACCACTTCAATGAGCAGACAATATAAATGACTGGGACGTCTGCTGTCGTCAGCACTTGACCGGCCAGTGCCTGCATGGCGTAGGCGATGAAATAACTATTTTCGATGAGGTCGAATACGCCCGCGGCGATACCACTGCCGAGCGCAAGTGCTGCGAACAGCGGTGCCGTACTTCTCACGACTGAATGGAGCCCGAGAAAGACCACCACATAACCAAAGATGAACAGCATATCTACGGCCATAAAGCGCAGGACATCATGCGGGCGTTCGTGGCTGGCCTTAAAGATATCAATGCCGGGGAGTGGGATACTGGGCTGGAGAAAATTGACCGCATCCATGCCGCCGAAGCCTGTAGCAAAATATATGGCACATACCATTACGGTCATGGCGGCGAGGCTGTATGTGCGTGGATGTATGGACTGCATATTCCCTCCTTGGTGGTGGCATGAGTCAGAGTGGACCCATTCAGGTTACTATTCCCGCGTAGGCGAGAACCAAGTGACCAACTCTACTGAATATCGCAAAGTGAGGGAATACCAAAATAGTCGAGAGTGTCTATGCAAATTTGCATAGATAGCCTTACCCCGTCTTCTTCCTGAGTTCCTGCCAGAGCCTTTCCAGTTTTGAGATCGACACCGACTCACTGGTCCCGAGTTCTTGCGCAAAGAGAGAACAGCGTAGCTCCTCCAGTAGCCAGCGATATTCCTGTATGCGGCCATAGAGGGTCTCACTCCGTTCCAGGCGATCACTGATGGGTTGCCACAGGCTCTGTATTTGAAGCTGGAGAGGTTTATCGCGATTTGGGTCGCGTACTAGCTTGTCCAAGCGCAGGATGACGGCCTTGAGGTAGCGGGGGTAGTGCGCCAGCCAGTGCGGTGGGGTCTGGCTGACGAAACCATCGTAGATTAGATATTGCAGTTGTTCATTGATGTCACGACTGGCCTGTAATAGCGTCGGTGACAGTGCCCCCTTCAGGCGTTTACGCACCTCATGAAAGGCGGCCAGGGCCTCGTGCAGTTGTTCGCACAGGCGATTGGCATTATTGATGAGTTCACTACGATTCGTTTCTATACGGTGTTCAAATTCAGCGCGACTGCGAATCAGTGTCGTCTCGCTCAGAAAGGTCTGGTCAAATACCGCGGCCAGAATATCCTGCTTCAGGTCTTCACACTTACCCGCGGGGGCATAGTAGAGACACATCTGCTGCATGTGCGGCAGGTTGCGGGTGAGATAGCGCAACTGTTCACCGAGGCGCAACATGAAGAGTCGGCGCAGTCCCATGTGCGTGGTGTTCTCCGCCAGCTCGGCGTTATCGAGCACGCGCAGGGCGATGCTGTTCTTTTCGTCAACCAGGGCGGGGAAGCCGCGGTAAACCGTGCCGTGCATGCTGGTCTCGACAAAGGCGGGCAGCTTATCGAAGTCCCAGTCGGTGAGTCCCTCGCGCTCGATACCCCAGTCCAGGCTCCGTGTGAAGCCTTGCTGAGCCTGGGCACCTAGATCACGTTGGAGTTGTGACAGTTCACGCCCACTGGCGAGTGGTTTACCCTGACTATCCACGACACGAAAGTTCATCAGCAGGTGGGGCGAGAGTGTCTGCGCCTGCCAGGCTGAGGGTGGAATCTCGATGTTTGTGATACGTTTGAGTTGTGTACTGAGTGCCGTCAACAATGTGGTGTTAGATGCCACCAAGGCCTCGGCGCAGGCGCGGGCGTAATCTGGGGCCGGGACAAAATTGCGGCGCAGGTTTTTGGGCAGCGACTTAATGAGTTGAACGATCTTTTCCTCTAACAAGGCCGGCACCAACCACTCGAAGCGCGTGGGGGCGAGGGCATTTAACATGGGGAGTGGTATGGTCGCGGTAACACCATCCTCCGCGTGCCCTGGCTCAAATCGGTATTGCAGAGATACCTGCATGCCCTCGACATGCAGGTGGGAGGGGTACTGACCCTCGGTGACATCCTCGGCGGAATGGCGCATCAACAACTCGCGCGTGACATAGAGGTGTTGCGGTTGTTCGCGCTCGCTCTCCGCCAGCCACTTCAGAAAGTGTTTGCCACTATAGATGCCCGCCGGGATGCGCTCGTCGTAGAACTGGTAGAGGGTCTCTTCATCCACCAGAATGTCGGTGCGGCGAGAGCGGTCCTCCAGCGACTCCACCTCCTGTCGGAGCGCCTGATTGTGTTTGAAAAACGCGGCGTCACAATTGAACTCGCCCTGTACCAGTGCGGTGCGAATGAATATCTCACGTGATACCACCGGGTCGATGGGGCCATAGTTGATGCGACGCTGAGGGTTGAGGATTAGCCCATACAGCGTGGTCTTCTCGAAGGCCGCCACCTGCGCAGGTTTTTTCTCCCAGTGCGGTTCCGTGTAGTGGCGCTTCAACAGGTGTTGACCCAGTTGCTCGACCCACTCGGGTTCGATTCGGGCCACGTAGTGCGCGTAGAGTCGCGCAGTCTCCATTAGGGTTGCGGCCATGATCCACTTGGGTCGCTTCTTCGCTACGGCTGAGCCGGGGAAGATGTTGAACTTGCTGCTGCGTGC
>JAHEDA010000056.1 GCA_024641445.1 Gammaproteobacteria bacterium | reverse complement strand
AGTGGGACCGCATGTACCATTACGTGTTGAAGATAAATGACAAGATCCATCGCGACGATCGTTGCCACCACAGCAAACCAGATGGGTAGTTCGACGTAATTGAAAACACCCCAGTGCTGCCCCTTGCAAAACACCGCAATACCCACCGCCGCAGTGGGAAAGACCAAACGTACTACCAGGTTGTTGAAAAAGACAATTGCAAGATTACTACCCCAGCGCAGCGGCTTTGAAACGCTCAGGGCCCGACGAGGAGCCAACACCTCCCACAGACCCATCAGGGCCAACATCCCAACGAAAAAGCCCATACGCAGGGCCTTTTCGTGGGCCATGACAAAATCAGTGATGAACTCCATGACTTACTCGCCCCCGATACATCTATATATATTTAAGGTAAACGTCTTAGATTTATTATTCAATTGATTAGTTGAATATAGAATACCAGATGGAATAAGCAAATCAAGGTCGCTGCCAGTGTACTGATCGAATGCTAATAGTTGTTCGGGGCGGGAAAACGCGCAGGGAAGTCGTAAAGGCACGTCCAGCTCAGACAGGTCACCTTTCGTATTTCAGGAACACATAAAAAAGGCCCCAACGGGGCCCTTTATAAGGGTATGGCGGAGAGGGAGGGATTCGAACCCTCGATACGTTGCCGTATACACACTTTCCAGGCGTGCTCCTTCGACCGCTCGGACACCTCTCCAATTTATTGCCCATTGGGACAACAGGCGCGCAAGGGTAAACCAGATATGAGCAGATGGCAACGCATCCAGATGGGGGAAAACGCCTCTACAGGGGCATAAGACCTTGTGGTAGTTATCGTCTGTTCGTGGAGCTAGGTCAGCGATAGCGACCCATCCTAAATAATGGGCAGGCCTCGGACAGATCAGAGATTAACCGTAGCGACCCGTAATGTAGTCTTCTGTCTCCTTATGACGAGGAGTAGTAAAGATAACGTTGGTATCATCGTATTCGATCAGTTTCCCCAAATACAGAAACGCCGTGTAGTCAGAGATACGTGCAGCCTGCTGCATATTATGCGTGACGATCACAATGGTGTAATCGGATTTCAGTTCATTAATAAGTTCTTCGATCTTCAAGGTGGAGATTGGATCGAGTGCCGATGCCGGCTCATCCAGCAATAACACCTCCGGCTTGACGGCGATGCCACGCGCAATACACAACCGTTGCTGCTGACCACCCGAGAGTGCGGTACCACTATCTTTCAGTTTATCCTTCACCTCATCCCACAACGCGGCCTTACGCAACGCCCACTCTACCCGGTCGTTCATCTCAACCCGGCTCAGACGCTCATGCATGCGCACACCAAAGGCGATATTATCGTAGATGCTCATGGGAAATGGTGTTGGTTTTTGAAACACCATGCCCACCTTCGCGCGCAACCGATTGAGGTCCATTGAGCGAGCCAGGATATTGGTGCCATCGATTAGGATTTCACCCGTCGCACTATGCCCTGGATACATCTCGTATACCCGGTTATAACACCGCAAGAGTGTAGACTTACCGCACCCCGAGGGACCTATAAATGCCGTCACCCGTTTTTCTGGGATATCCAAAGTAATGTCATGCAATGCCTGGTGACGACCATAGAAGAAACTCAGATTCCGCACCGAAATTTTGGCCACAGACTCAACAACTGGTTGGCCATTCAGTTCAGGGGTATTCATGACTGGGCTCGACTTCCTCTGGCTAGGCTCTGGAGGAATATACATGTTGGGTACCTTACGCGGAAGACTGGATTTGATGTTTTCAAACATTGTCGATCCCTCTAATAATGAGCCCGCTTTCCACCACCCTGAATCACACGAGCGATAATGTTGATTATCAGGATACCACTGGTGATTAACAGCGCCCCGGCCCAGGCCAAGTGCTGCCAATCATCGTAGGGGCTCATCGCAAACTGAAAAATTACAACGGGTAGATTTGCCATCGGTCTATCCAGACCCGAACTCCAAAACTGGTTATTTAAAGCGGTAAATAACAGCGGCGCTGTCTCACCACTAATTCTTGCGACGGCTAACAAAATGCCCGTCAGAATACCGCTACGCGCGGCACGGTAGACAATAAGCACCACGACCTTCCATTGAGGGGCGCCCAAAGCCGCTGCCGCTTCGCGTGTACTATCCGGTACCAAACGCATCATGTCTTCCGTCGTACGCAGCACCACCGGGATCGCAATCAGCGCCAGTGCTACCGCACCGGCCCAGCCGGAAAAATGCCCTGTACGCAATACGATGATGGTATAGACAAAGACACCGATTACGATGGACGGTGCACTCAGAAGAATATCGCTGACAAAGCGGATTACTGCCGCGAGGTGTGAGCGGCGTCCAAACTCGCTCAAGAAGGTCCCCGCGAGTATTCCTACGGGTGTCCCGATCAACATCCCCACCGCAGTCATGGCCAGGCTGCCTACAATGGCATTAGCCAGCCCACCATTACTACCCGGTGGCGGCGTTGCCTGAGTAAACAACGTCCAATGAATCGCGTGCAGCCCATGACTCAAGAGGGTCCACAATAACCAGGCAAGCCAGAACAGACCAAATACTGTCGCCAGAAACGACATTATGAGCCAAAAATGATTGCTGACTTTGCGGCGCGTGTAGAGCGAAATCATGTTCGAGCCCCTTCGCGTGCGGTTAGACGCATGAGTAACAATTTTGCCAGCGCAAGCACGATAAAGGTGATGAGGAAAAGCACAAGACCCAGGGCGATGAGCGACGAGGTGTACATCTCACCCACGGCCTCGGTAAATTCATTCGCCAGGGTCGAGGCGATGGTACTGCCAGGCATGAAGAGTGAGCTGCTAATCCGATGAGCATTACCGATGACAAAGGTCACGGCCATGGTCTCACCCAGGGCACGCCCCAGGCCCAGCATGATTCCCCCCACTACACCGACTTTTGTGTAGGGTAGCACCACTCCACACACGACCTCCCAGGTGGTCGCGCCCAGGCCATAGGCCGATTCCTTCAACACCAGTGGGACAACCTCAAACACATCACGCATCACGGCGGTAATAAAAGGCAGGATCATAATCGCCAGAATGAGTCCTGCCGTAAAAATACCAATCCCCATCGGTGGCCCATCCACGAGAGGACCCAGGATTGGGATATTTATCAGATGCTCAGTCATCCACGGCTGCACGGTTTCTGAAAAAACCGGGACAAAGACAAACAGGCCCCACATTCCATAAATGATGCTCGGAATTGCCGCTAGTAACTCAATCGCAGTCCCGATGGGACGCTTTAACCAGGCCGGTGCCAGCTCGGTTATAAACACCGCAATGCCAAAGCTAACAGGAACGGCAATAAAAAGTGCAATCGCTGACGTCGCGAGAGTACCGAAGATGGCCACGGCGGCCCCGAATTGCTCAGTGACGGGATTCCACGCATCGCTCTTGAGGAATCCAAAACCAAATTTGTGAAGTGCTGGCCATGCCCCAATGATGAGCGAGACCAGGATGGCAGAGACAACCGCCAATACTAGGTAGGCAAAAAACCGCGTGGTGCCGCGAAACAAGCGATCCGACCAGTCGGTTGGTATGACGCTAACTTTCGCAATTTCAGGTGTAGCATCCATCAGAGTTGAATCTTTTTATTCTGGTTGCCAAAAATACGGAAGGGAGGGGTTTAAGCCCCTCCCAACTCCGCTCGGATCCTTCCGTAATTACCTAGAGTATAACTATTTGCCCCAGACTGTAGAACCATCCTGGCCCTTAATCTGTGCGGCCCAGGTCTTCTCAACCAGGCTGACTACGCTGGCGGGCATCGGGACATAGTCCAGAGACTCAGCCATCTTGTCACCGTTGTGATAGGCCCAATCGAAGAAGCTCAGTACGGCCTTGCCGGACTCAGGCTTGTCCTGGGTCTTATAGACCAGAATAAAGGTAGCACCGGTGATCGGCCAGCTGGCCTTGCCGGGTTGGTCGGTCAACACCATATAGAAACCATCGGCGTGGGCCCAATCGGCACCCGCAGCAGCGGCCTGGAAGCTCTTGCTGGTCGGCGCAACATAGTGACCATCGTGGTTCTTCAGCATGGCGTGGTTCATCTTGTTCTGCAGTGCATAGGCGTACTCTACATAACCGATGGAACCCTTGATACGCTCAACGTAAGAGGCAACACCTTCGTTACCCTTGCCACCTACGCCTGCGGGCCAGGCTACAGACTTGTCGTTACCAACCTTGCTCTTCCAATCTGAGCTAACCTTGGCCAGATAGTTGGTGAATATCCAGGTGGTGCCTGAACCATCAGAGCGGTGCACAACGGTGATCTTGGTCTTGGGCAGCTTGATACCCTTGTTCAGCGCAGCGATACGGCTGTCATTCCACTCGGTAACCTTACCAAGATAGATATCCGCAAGTAGTTCACCGCTCAGCTTAACCTTGCCGTGTGCAACACCAGGCAGGTTAATGACCGGTACGACACCACCCATAACCATGGGGAACTGCATCAGACCAGAGGCATCAAGCTCAGCGGCTTCAAGCGGGGCATCAGAGGCGCCGAAATCGACGGTCTTGGCCTTGATCTGTTTGATACCGCCACCGGAACCGATGGACTGGTAATTCATCTTTACGCCCTTCGTATGGTGATACTGCTCAGCCCACTTGGCGTAGACGGGATAGGGGAAGGTAGCGCCAGCGCCCGAAATTTCGGTGACATCAGCGGCAACCACGGTGACTGGTGTGAGGATGACCGCAGTCACCATACCAATCAGGGCACGTTGGAAAAGGCTCGACATAGTTTTGCTCCTGTAAAATTTTGACGACTGTTGGCTCGGCATCTGGGGTAGCGCAGCACTGCAAACTACCTCATGTTCACAGCGTCCCTCTGCCAAGGTGCGGTTAGTCTGCCCTCCGTTTGTTACAGTTTGATTGCAGCCCCTGCCTTCACTCGTCTATAAGAATGTGATCATTATGTGACAACCAGTCTAGGCCTATTGTGAGGGTTGAACATAATAGTCTATTTATCAAAGAGATAAACACCTTCTCCAAGTTAATATTAGGGGGTTCTGGAACTGAGCCCCCCAAGAAAATCTCGTAACATTCCCAGGATAAGGTTTACAACCAGAGGCACCTGCTCATACCTGGAAACAAAACTATAGACAGTGAAAATATTCAACTAATAACGCCGACCTTCTTTTATTGATATGGCGGAGAGGGAGGGAGTCGAACCCTCGGTGGAGCAAGCCCCACACTTGATTTCGAGTCAAGCCCATTCGGCCACTCTGGCACCTCTCCAGTAGTTACTTACCCGTCGTCCAAGGTGACAACAGGCTGGCTATTGTACCCGCCCATAACAATTTCGCCACGGAGCCATGGCGCAGAGCGAAATACCCACAAAATATCGTAAACATTTGTTACAGACTCCATCCCCAATTATCCAAACTTAGTTTGGCGACTAACTTCTTTTTCCTTTATGTTCAATAGAATAGAGCAATATCCTAGCCCCAGTGAGGTATATGTTTGTCGCATTAGCATGTTATAATATTCACCATAATTAAGTGGCCGAGGTGAGAAACCCGGCTAATCTTGTAGCAATTAAGAGGACGGATTCCGATGTTTTCAATCCGACATGAGCGGCTCTGGATGTGGCAAAGGCAAATCGTCACCGGCTTTGTGGGTCTGGTCGTGGTTATCGCCCTCCTTCTCTTCTTCAATTCCAAGCCAGATACCCTTCTTAAACAAGTAATCCATAGCGGTGAGCTACGTGTCGTCACCCGCAACGCCGCCACGACCTATTTTCAGGGGCGTTACGGCCCAACGGGACTTGAGTACGATCTCATGAGCCGCTTTGCTGACCACCTTGGGGTCAAGCTCAAAATTAGCGTGCAAGACAATCTAAACGAAATTATCGACCGGGTGGAGTCAGGCAGTGCGCAAATCGCCGCCGCTGGCCTGACCATTACCGAGCAGCGTCGGCAGGAACTCGATTTTTCCGTCCCTTACCAAACGATTACTGAGCAACTTGTATACAACGCCAGCCACCACCGACCCACTGGCCCTGCTGACTTGATCGGCTCCGATATTGAGGTTATGGCGAACAGCAGCCATGTCGAGCAGCTCAAGCGCTTGAAGGATAATTTCACTGAGTTGGAGTGGCATGAAAACAACGAGGAAGGCAGCGCCGAACTCCTCGGAAAAGTCGCCAATGGTGAAATCGATTTCACCATTGCCGATTCAAACGAGGTCACCTTGAACCGGCGCTATCACCCCGAACTGCGCATCGGCTTCGATATCTCAGGCCCACAACAACTGGCCTGGGCCTTTCCCAAGGGTGAAGACAGCAGCCTGAGGGATGAGGCCAATAACTTTCTCAATACCCTTGAGGTTAACGGTGAGCTGGACCAGATCATCAAGCGGCATTATGCCTTTGCACGCAGCTATGATTACATTGGTACTGCCCGCTTCCTCCGCCAGATTGAACAACGCCTACCTCGGTACCGAGAGACATTTGAATACACAGCCATGCACAACCAGCTGGATTGGCGATTGCTCGCCGCCGTGGCCTACCAGGAATCGCACTGGAATCCCTACGCGGTCTCACCCACAGGCGTACGCGGCATTATGATGTTGACCAGGAGCACTGCTCGCGACCTGGGCATCGAACGTCGTACCAATGCGGATGAGAGTATTGAGGGCGGCGCACGTTATTTGAAACAGATGCTATCCCGGATACCCGACTATATCCCCGAACCTGATCGCACCTGGATGGCGCTTGCTGCCTACAATGTCGGTTTTGGCCATCTGGAAGATGCACGTATGATTACCGAGCTTCGTGGTGGAGACCCCCACAAGTGGATCGACGTTAAGGAAAGCCTGCCCCTGCTGCGTCTGCGCAAGTGGTACAAGAAAACCAGATACGGCTACGCACGAGGTAACGAGCCAGTCAGATATGTCGAGACCATACATAGCTATCTCGACATTATGAACTGGTATCTCGATCAGGACGCTCCCAAGTACGCCGAGGACTCTATCCTCGCCTATTCATCCTCGGCGCTCTAATTTCCATGGAGGATTTCTTCCTCCATCGCCAAAAATACCTGGTAAGCATTGCGACGATTCGCCGCTTCAAAGGCTGGGAGTTTGTTGAAGGCCGACCAATCGGCCTTGGCATAAGCCTCGGCAAACGAAACGAAATCACGTGCCGCTCCCCCCATGACTTTGCGCATGTATTCAAGATAACTGCGTGTCATGGTGATCGCCTTATTCGGGTCCCTGGCCGCAGCACCGTGACCGGGGATCAAGGCGGTCAACCTTGAGGTTTCCATCTGCTTCAAGCTCTGCAGCCACTGCCTGGTGTTGGCATCTCCGAGGTAAGGTACTCGACCTTCAAAGATAATATCACCAGAGAACAGAACGCGATCCGGTTCGACATACATGGTCATGTCACCTTCAGAGTGCGCAGCACCAACCATGTTCAGCTGAAAACGTAAACCACCCAATTCAAAGACGGTGTCCTTGTCCAAGAAGTGATCAGCGGAGACAATATAGGTCGCATCATTGACCCATGGCTCCAGAGAGAAGCGCCGTTCCTCCAAACGCTCCTTCGCCACAGCGGAGCCAATATACTCAAGCGCACCTTTAGGCGCATAGATCTCGGCCCCCTGCTCCTTGAAGACTTGAAGACCGTAGATATGGTCGGCATGGTAGTGGCTAATCACAACTTTACGGACAGGTTTGTCCGTTACGCTACGGATCTTCTGCAGTAATAGATATCCGAGCGAAGGAGTACCCAGCGTATCAAATACAACGACACCTTCGTTGGTTACAACAAAACCTGCGTTGGAGATAAAGCCTGAGTTTTCAGTTGCCGTTCCGGCCGCACCCTTAACATAATAGACGTGCTCAGAGACCTTTTGGATATCCATACTTACTGCGACAGGGGCATACACAGGCAAAGCCGCCGCCGATATTGAGTTAATCCAGACCATCAAAATAATAGATACAACCAAGAGCATGCCCATTTTATTCATAAACTTCCCCGAGTAAATTATTGTCCGGCCTTCTGCCGCCGAGATTTAAAAAATGCTTTTACCAGTTCAGCACATTCCTGCTGTAGAACTCCACCCGTAACCTCAACTCGATGATTTTGGCGGGGGTCCTGCAGAATCGTAAAGACGCTCTCAACTGCACCGGTACGCGGCTCGTGTGCACCAAACACCAATCTTTTCACACGCGCATGAATCAATGCGCCCGTACACATTACACAGGGTTCCAGCGTGACATACAGAGTAGTGTTGAGTAGACGGTAGTTGCCAATGTGCTGCGCAGCTGCGCGCAAGGCGGATATCTCCGCATGAGCGGTTGGGTCGTGGCTGACAATCGGGCGATTCCAGCCCTCACCAATCACTTCATCATCCCGGACCAACACCGCCCCCACCGGCACCTCACCTTCATCAGAAGCATGTTGAGCTAATTCAAGCGCCCGTTGCATCCAGAACTGATCAAGCTCAAGCGACTCCAGATTGGAGCGATCGTTCATCTCAGCCATCTTTAGTCCTGACAAGAATTACCTGAATTGGAGTACGAAGACAAGGCCATCTTTTGGGATGTACATAATGTCATTGACTTCGCCTTGACATAGTTGGGCCCGTATCTGTTCTACACTCGTGTACGGGTAGAGAAACTAATGGATAATTCAAATTACCTGGTAGCACGGTCGAATCGATTGAGCGAAAAGAGTAACCCAACCGTTGCGATCAACATGTAACCTGGGCCGAACAACCAGAATACCAGCGGCACCAAATAATAATAAGCCCGCATACCAATGCTGTACAGGCTCCCGGCGCGATTTAGATGATGAGCAATATAATCGGCATTGAGGATTGGGTGCGTTGTATGTGCTGACACATATAGCATGAACCCGACGTGATTATAGGTGCGTATCGACATCGCAAAGGCAAAAAAGGCCACAAACAGATCAATCAGGATTGACAACACCTTTATAGTCCATACCTGAATATTGATTGCGCCACCAAAATTCAGACTGTGCCAGACCGATCCGAGCTTATCGCCCTGCTCACTCAAGGTCAGAACGCCGACGGTTAACAGCACAGCGGTAGAGGCCAGAAAAGTTGCAGCCATGGTCGAATTTCGCAAGGTCTGTACCGCAGTAATAACTTCACGCTTGGCTATAATCTGCTTGACCCATTCTGTACGAGCGATCGCATTGATTGACTGTACAGAGTAATGCGGGTCTCTTCTGACACGGAGGAACAAATACGCTTGATAAGCCCCTATAAATACTGCACAGAGCACTAATGCCGCTACGTCATTTGCAAGAAGTGATAATACATTGCCAGTAAGTGTCATGATGTATTTCGCATTGTTGTTATCAGGTATTTAGCAATATGCCAGACTTTTCACCTATCTTGCAAAACCTTATCATTTTACAGATGGTAGTTTATCCGGGTTTGTAATAATAAACACCTCCCTTCACCATGTACAGTGATGAGATATTTAATATCAAGCGTCGTGGTTATTAAAAAACCGGGATGAACCGTATACCGAGAACGCAGACAAGACATGACTAATAGTATACTCATGTACTCATCAAGCCGAGAGGGAGTACTTGCCCTCCTTACTCTAGAATAAAGAAAAATATCTCACGGTGGTGTCCTGCTACAACTCAACTTGTGCGCCAAGTTCAATGACGCGATTGGTTGGTATATTGAAATAGGATGCGGCGGTACCAGCATTAAGTGACAGCCAGATGAACAACTTCTCACGCCAGCGTGCCATGCCGGGGCGTTCGGTCGAGATGAGCTTCTCGCGACTAAGAAAAAACGATGTATCCATAATTTCGATTGGAATACCCTTCTCGGCACACAGTTCCAGTGCCCGGGGAATATCGGTCTGGTCCTTAAATCCGTAATTCACGCAAATTTTAAATAACCAGGGCATGAAGGTTTCGATCTCAAGGCGGTCACTATCCGCGACGTAAGGTACATCATGAAAACGTACATTCAATATAATTATTCTTTCATGCAGGATTTTATTGTGTTTTAGATTATGCAGCATCGCATGTGGTACTGCATCCTTGCTGGATGTCAGAAAGATCGCTGTACCAGCCACACGCTGCGGTGGATTTTTAATCAAAGCTTGCATGAAGGGGGCAAATTTAATCGAAATCTCAGCCAAACGATCCGCGAGAATGATACGACCATGCTTCCAGGTCGACATTAATGTAAAATAGATCATTGCTATTGCGATTGGAAACCAGCCACCCTGTATAATTTTTTCGGTATTGGCGGTAAAGAAGGCCATATCTATTGAAAGGAAGCTAACGATACCCAAAGCCGTGATGACCCAGTTCCAGTTCCACAGACTACGGATCACAACAAAGGCAAGAATGGTATCAATAGCCATAGTGCCCGTCACCGCGATGCCATAGGCCGCGGCAAGATTGCTGGAGGTCTGGAAACCGAGTACCAGTATAATAACGCCAAACAACAGGCTCCAGTTTATAAACGGGATATAGATCTGACCAATTTCACTCTCGGAGGTATGCGCAATACCCATGCGTGGAGAATAGCCTAACTGAATTGCCTGTCGGGTAATTGAAAAGGCACCCGTGATCACTGCCTGCGACGCGATGATTGTTGCGAGGGTAGCAAGTATCACCATTGGATACAGCGCCCAGTTTGGTGCCAGCTCATAAAATGGATTGGTAATGCCCTGGCTGTGTAGCAGCAACGCCCCCTGTCCGAAATAATTCAGCACCAATGCCGGCAGGACGAAGCTGAACCAGGCAATCCGGATTGACTGCTTGCCAAAGTGTCCCATGTCAGCATATAACGCCTCGCAACCCGTTACTGCAAGCACAACCGCGCCAAGCACAAAAAATCCCGCCCAGTGAGTTTGCTCAAAGAAGTGAACTGCATAAAGGGGATTGAGCGCTGCCAGCACATCCGGATATCGCAAGATGCTTCGAATGCCGAGGATCGCCAGGGTCAAGAACCAAAGGATCATAATGGGACCGAACAGAGCACCGACGCGTGCAGTACCGTGGCGCTGCACTATAAACAACAAAATTATGACCCCCAGGGTCAGCGGGATAACATAGGTCTTCAACGCAGGGGCAGCAACTTCCATGCCTTCGACCGCAGAGAGTACCGAAATGGCGGGTGTGATCATACCATCACCATAAAACAGGGCCGCACCGAAGATACCCAGCGTCATCAAGAACCAGCGCAGTCTTGCTGAAGTGGCAGTCGCACGCTGCACGAGGGCGATTAAGGCCATAATGCCGCCCTCACCATTGTTGTCGGCGCGCATAATCAGCACAACATATTTAATAGATACGACAAATATTAGCGACCAGAAGATAAGGGACAGGACGCCCAGCACATTCTCGGGCGTGGCGGCCACACCGTGTGTTCCAGTAAAGGCCTCCTTGAGGGCATATAATGGACTGGTACCAATGTCACCATAGACGACACCGATCGCACCAATGGTGAGCATGGCCAAACGGGTATGCTGCGGTCCCTGGTCCGGTGTTGTCATTGTCGAATGAGGTCCGTTTAGATGGTTTTTGCAGTGAGGATTTGAAGGCGTGAAGAATAAACGTACGCCTTCCTCTGGTCTAGTGGAATTTCACTCGCGGGTTATATTTGCAGCATGACGAAACCGGAGCCGACTGTTAAAATGCAGCAGAATCACCGTAATTCGAAGGTCCTGATCTTGTTGCTACGTCAAATAGGGTGACTCTGATTAATTCCATTTTCTGCGATAATACCTGAAATTGAATTTAAAGAGGAACCCCGCGATGCGCCAACGCAGTTTATTGGGAAATAGATTTGAAAAATACCGCAAGCAAACCCGCAAAGAGGTATTCCTGAACGACATGGAGCGGATTATTCCTTGGAAGGAGCTGACGGCGGTGATTGAACCGTTTTATCCCAAACCCGAAGGTTCTGGTCGCAAACCCAAGGGTGTCGAACGCATGCTGCGGATCTATTTTATGCAACACTGGTTTGCCTTGTCCGACCCAGGTGCG
>JAHEDA010000318.1 GCA_024641445.1 Gammaproteobacteria bacterium | reverse complement strand
GCACCCTGCCTTGCTGCCCACTGCATGAAGGCCGTGGGTTTTGCGCCATACATCATGTCATAACAGACAGCATTCTCTGCCAACACGCCATCGGGCAAGGGTGGCACCTCGCCCTGCATACTTGCGGCGGTGGCATTGATGATGATATCGAACTGCTGCCCAGCAAGGTGTTCGTAACCCGAACCCTTAACACTGCCGAGTGTGCGAAACAGGTTCGCCAAAGTCTCGGCCTTGTCGACGGTACGATTTGCAATCACCAGAGTGGCGGGCTGTTGTTGTAAGAGTGGTGCGATCACGCCACGCGCGGCACCGCCCGCACCCATGATCAGGATACGTTTACCACGCAATGCAATCTGGTGATTTTGTACGAGGTCGTTGACCAGACCGACGCCATCGGTGTTGTCACCGAACAGGGTCTTGCCCTCGAACTTGATGGTATTCACGGCACCGGCCAGCTCGGCGCGTTCACTGCGCTTGCCGACCAGACGCCACGCCTCTTCTTTGAATGGCACGGTAATATTAAAACCCTTGCCACCACTGGCATCAAAGTTTCCTACCGCCTGGGCAAAGCCGCCGTGGTCCACCAGGATGGCGCTATATTCCAGCGACTGCCCGGTCTGTTGCGCGAAGAGGGTGTGGATGCGTGGTGATTTGCTGTGGGCGATGGGGTTACCCATCACGGCATAACGATCCTTGCGCAGGTCGAAGTCGAACAGGTCAGACATGCCCGGCGTCACGCAGCCACTGCGCCACGCGCTTGGCGAAGTAGGTAAGAATGCCGTCGGCCCCGGCACGCTTGAAGCCAAGCAGTGACTCCATGATCACCGCCTGCTCGCTCAACCAGCCATTTTGGATCGCCGCCATCAACATGGCGTATTCACCACTCACCTGATACACGTAGGTTGGCGCGCCAAATTCATCCTTCACCCGCCGCACGATATCCAGATAGGGCATACCCGGTTTCACCATGATCATGTCGGCGCCCTCTTCGAGGTCGAGCGCGACCTCCCACAGGGCCTCGTCGCTATTGGCGGGGTCCATCTGGTAATTGTATTTATTGCCGCTACCAAGATTACCCGCCGAGCCCACCGCGTCGCGGAAAGGGCCATAAAAACTGGAGGCGTATTTGGCCGAGTAGGCGAGGATGCGGGTGTGAATATTGCCAGCCTGTTCGAGTGCGGTGCGGATCTGACCGATACGACCGTCCATCATGTCAGAGGGTGCAACGATATCGGCACCGGCCTCGGCGTGTGAGAGCGCCTGCTTAACCAGCACGGCTACGGTCTCGTCATTCATGACATAACCGGTGTCGTCGATCAGACCATCCTGACCATGGGTGGTAAAGGGGTCGAGGGCGACGTCGGTGATCACACCCAATTGTGGAAAGTGTTTCTTCAATTCACGCACGGCGCGTTGCGCCAAGCCTTGAGGGTTGTAGGCCTCGGCGGCATCGAGTGACTTTTTATCCTTGGGTGTTACCGGGAATAAGGCCACCGCCGGTATTCCAAGGGCGACGATTTGCGCGGCCTCTTTCAGGAGTTCGTCGAGGCTAATGCGATCGACCCCCGGCATTGAGGCCACGGCCTCACGCTGGCCCTTTCCCTCCAATATAAACATGGGGTAGATGAGGTCGTCGGTGGTGAGGCGCGTCTCGCGCATGAGGCGGCGTGAAAATTCGTCCCGACGCATGCGACGCATGCGGACACGGGGAAAACGGCCGGGCAGATTCGAAAATTGCGACACAGCTTGCTCCCAGAGTTGAAGTCGTCTTTATACCATATCCCCAGCGCAGTCGGCTTGCGGGCTGAACTCTGGCAAAAACCCGGGGTCTGACGTAGAGTTGCCTATATATTAAGTATAACGGTAGGAAAATTCCCAGGAGCCCCACATGACCATGTTGCTGAAACGCCTCATCACGTTAGTGCTCGTCAGCCTGCTTACCCTGGGCATGAGCCTTCCCGCGCGGGCAGATACCACCAGCCCGGACCAAATCCTCGCCTCTGCCGCCGACCGCATGATCGACGCACTCAACAAGGATCGGGTGAGCCTCAAGGGCGACCCCAAGCGCGTGCGCGAACTGGTTGAGAATGAATTACTGCCCTATGTCGATGTAATCGGTGCATCAAGCTGGGTCCTGGGTAAATACTGGCGTGGTGCCAGCAAGGAACAGAAGCTGGGATTTATCCGTGAGTTCCGTACCCTCTTATTACGCTTCTACTCCAATGCCCTGGCCGAGTACCTGGACACCTCCGGCGATAAGCTCATCGATCGCAAGACCATTGTGTTTCACCCCCTCCGTGCCAACCCCGGCGACACTGATGTCGTCGTGCGCTCTGAGGTAAAACAAGATAATGGCAAGACCATGCCGGTGCTCTACAGCATGCACCAGACCGCCAGTGGCTGGAAGGTTTACGATGTCACGGTTGAGGGCGTGAGTGTTATTACCACCTACCGCACCAGCTTCGCCGATGAGATCAGACAAAACGGCATCGACTCCCTGATTCAATCGCTCAACACCCGCAATGAAAACCTGCTAAAGGATGTGGTGGAGAAGGGCAAAAAGAAGGCCAGCTGATCCCGACACAACCTCAGGTCCCGACTGAAAAGCTGGTCAATAACAATCTAAATTCGCGCACCAAAAGGTAGCGTTACGTCGTTAAGGCGAGAGAGTCCTGTAGATCAAAAGCCCTTAACATTTTGTGACCGTTACCGACTCAAGTTTTTTTCTGATCTATCCGATAGCCTGTCACGGCGAGCACTCAGCCCGCCCTTAACTCCTGACGCCAATCACGCACAAAAGGGTAGCCGCCCCGAAACCCTACCGGATCATGAGGTCCGGTACGTTTTCGGATAGACCCTCGATGTCACCGAAGACGACACCCCGTGCGCGTTTACAAGGAGTTAGTCAGATGTTCAAAAATATGAAATTCGCCACCCAGATCGCCATGGGTTTTGGCGCCGTTCTTGTGCTGATGCTGGGGCTTGGCATCTTTGCCATTACCCAACTTGCCGCCGTTAACTTTACCTCTACCGAGATGGCCGAAAACTGGATGCCCAGTGTGCGCGTCACCCTGGACATGAATACGAATGCCTCGGACTATCGCCTCGGTGAACTCCAGCATGTCCTCTCTACCACCCCTGAAGACATGAACAAGTATGAAAAGGTCATGGAGGATGTACTCCGTGACCTCAATACCAATCGTACCGAGT
>JAHEDA010000055.1 GCA_024641445.1 Gammaproteobacteria bacterium | reverse complement strand
TCTCGGTCAGGTCGATGTACCATCCCAACCTGGTGGGATCTTATGCTTTGGGTAAAGCAGGGCTCGTCTGGTTATAGTAGCTGACCGGATTGGCACTGGAGTCACGCACGACCGTACACACGGTACTGGTCTTGCTTGCGATAGCTTGTTTGGCCAGGTTGCTGCGGGTGATATTGGTTATGCTCGCCTCGTCACGGTCCCATACGCCATAGAAGGACTGTATTTGGGTGTTGCGATCGGTATCACCCAGGAAGCTGCCGGTGCCGAAGAAGACCATGTAGCCTTGATACTGACTGTGAAAGCCAATAGTAGGTTCGGCGGTGATGGGCTGTACCTGACCCGCGTCATTCTTTGCGGTAAACAAGGGGGTGGCCTTGGCCCCGGATGAGGCGACGTGCCAGTTCAACGGATTGGGGTCGCTGAGATCGAACTTCCACATATTGCCGTACACATCGCCGGCATAGACGTAATCCACTGTCAAGTTACCATCGGTATCCATGAGGGCGATGTTGGAGAGGCCATTGGGTATGGTGGTGGTGCCGACACCGGTGTCCAATTTGGCGATGAGGGCCCCGGTTTGCACATCCTTGACGTAGAGGATGGCGTGACCGTTGCCGAACTTACCTGCGCTATTGGCAGTGAGTGAGTTGTTGTAGCCATTGCCGAAGGTTACCCCCCAATTGGATTTCCCAGCAGGGGCATTAAGTTTGATAATGCGCGGCTTGCTGTAGGTATACCCCAGGTCTGGGTCATCGTCGGCGGTGAACTCCCACAGTACAGACGAGGGGGTAAAGGTGGTACTGGTGATGTCCAGGACATAAATACCTCGGCCACCGCCACTCAAGCCACCCGCCAGGACAGAGTGCCAACTATTGCCATAGACCACGTCCTGGGTGCTGGGGCTGCCATCAACGTAGAATTTGTGCATGGTTGCGTAATTGACATCGGTCAAGGCAGGGAGGTTTGCATAGACGGCCCCTGGTACATAGGCCATGAGTTCCGTACCTGAATTTGTATCGAAGCCATGCAGCATACCGTCATTGGCGCCGACATAGACCACGCTCGTGCGGGTGGCGGTGCTTTTCTTGTAGCTGGAATAGGGGATGATGTCCTCATAGTCACGGATACTATCTGAGGCCGGACCGACGACAACCGGGTCGGAGTGGATCATGTCACCGAGCAGGCTCTTGCGAGTGCGGAAGATACCGCCTACATTCTTTTGCTCCTTACTGGAGTCCCCTTTCAGATAGTTCACACGATCTGAACCCAGGGTATCCGCAACACCTGCACTGGTCTTGTTCAGCAAGGTCTGCTGTGCTGCAGAGACGTTATTCCAGTCGAAGGTGATACCAGTCTTGGTTGCCGTGTTGTAGCTCAGGATAGTCCGTCCGGTGGGGCCGGTCAGCAGTGTCGACGCATCCCATATATCCTTGGTGGTGATGGAATAGCTATTACCATCACCGACTATGTTTCCAACAGTGTTCTTGCATGCCAGCGGGGTTGCGGTGACGGTAAATTGTTTGCCAATGACGGTGCCGCTCCAGTCAGAGGTGGTATAGCGGGCAAGGTAGGCCTGTGAGCCGGAACTCAGGTAGCCTGAATCCAGCGCCACCGCTGAACTTGCCGCGATACGGTCACCGATAGAATTGAGAATGTCGCCGAAGGCCGTTACCAGTTCGTTGGGTTGTTTGGCGCTGAAGAATTTGCCTCGGGTGTTGATGGCCGAGTGCCAGAGCTGATCGATCTCATCATTGGTCCAGGTTACATTACCCTTCATCAGATCATCGTACGAACTCGTTGGGGTAGCAGGGCTGACGCCAAGGCCTACGGTGAAGTTTACCATGTGTTGCCAATTGGCGGGGTCATTCACGGGGTTCCAGAAGAGGTCCTGGTTGTCGACTTTCCCATCACCTGTGATGTCCGTGGTGGTGTCGGGGAGGTAGGAAGGTACGTTGTTGGCATCCGCAACCAGGTCATTGATCCAGTAGTACATCGCCGTATCCGCCAGGGTATTCTTAAAACTATCGCCATAGATCTTGGGCCAGTTATTTGGCGAGGTATTGGGGAGATAGGTTGTGATTCCCAGGGGATTTGATGGCAAGGCCACTGCGGCAGCGGGGCCGTCGACATTTCCCTGCGTACCCGCGTCGTTGTAGTAACCGTCCGTGAACATGACGTGGAAGTTTTGGCGACAGCTATAGCGTGTTGCATCGACACCGGGGTCTTTGGCGTAGGGGCTGTTGATGCCGGTATTGGTTTTGTCGGAATAATCCTTACCTGCGCGGGTCATGGCTGCGTTTAAGGGGGTGGTGTTGTTGGCAGGGACGTTGTACAGCCAATTAAAAAAGTTGGTTCGATTGGTGCCGGTGAAGGCCTTGTGAAGCCCAATGGTGGTCGATGTATTCAATGCCTGCCAGGCCACACGCACAGTGGGGCCGAGTTTGGCGAAGGAGCGGCTGGCGGCAGATTTTGCCAGCAGGTGGCGATAGCGGTAATAGCTGTACCAATTGGCAAAATTTGTGCGTTGTGTCGCTGTCCATGCACCGCCAGCTGCGACGTTGTTGTCCTGTACCAAGGTGTAACAGGTGTCGCTGTCGACATGCGTTGTGTTATTGATGTCGCAGGCGACCCCTGCGCTGTAGTTTTTGGAGGTATCGAATTTGTAGTAATACGCGGCCTGACCACCTGCTGCGCTACAGTACGAGCCGCCACCCCACTGCATCAGAAAATTCGAGGAGAGGTCAACAGTGCAGGAGGTACTATTGAAAAAACCATTATCATGCGCAGCAGTATAGGTCTGATCACCCAGGCTGCCATTGTTCTGGTCCACCGCTGGGAAATAGGTAATGGAGGGGTCAAAGTAAATGTAGTTAAACGTGCTGGAATAGATGCGTGTAGTGCCAGTGTATCCACCCACCGAGTCGGGCAGATAGGCCCATGCCATACTACCGGAGTCATCCATGGTGAGGGTGATGTTGGGTTGCACGCCAGCCTGAACCTCCAGTGGCACCTGGCTGATATCTGTAGCCAGGGCGGTTGTGCTAAGTAGTAACGCACCGAGTACGGCGCCGAGTTTTCTAAATGTGTTGGCTGTGCGGTTCATGGAGTTCTCTCCTGGTGCCAGGGAAATTAAAGAATTGGGTTAGAAATAACGTTTTACATAGGTCGTTTGGATCATTGCCAGGCTGTTGGTAGACAGGCCCTTGGCGCGTGTAGTGATCCGGTACATGATTGTATTGCGTTCTCTCGGGTCACCTGAGCTTAAATCGCGGACATACCCCAAGTCTTCTATGACGGCGCGTGGGTTTTCGCTAATTTTAGTTAGGTCGCTCGTGCCGGTGGCCTGGGTGATTGTCCCCGCAGAGTTATAACTGATTGAGTAGCCATTCCACCAGGCATCGACATAGGCATTGCCCTCAAGGTCCCCAATGTAGTTGGCGCTGTTCGGGTCAGAGAATGCCGAAATCGAAAAGATATAATCGGTGCTGCTAAGGGAATTTGCGGAAAAGACGGCCGGGTCAGGCGGGGTATGCAGCGAGACAAGTCGCGCCTCCGAGTAACGCTGCATGGTCTCGGCGGACTGGAAGGCCAGGTCCTGATCGCGGAGGTTACCGGTCATTATCTCCTGTAGGGTGGAGTAGCGTATGGCACCAACACCTATAATGGTCATGACCAGCAGGATGATGAGACCGGTAACGAGGACGGCACCAGTCTGGCGGTTGGCATGAAAATCAGGTAAGGGATATCGCATGATTGGGTCCAGTGGTCTCAAATTAACCTTGTGTAAGATTGCGGTAGGTGGCCATGTTGCGCATATAAATGGTTGTCGTGTAAACCTTGCGACTAAATTTATCGCCCCCCTTTGCCGGAGGGTTTGGAATGACCTGGGTTGAGGTACTCACTTGTGCCCCACCCAGTTGGTAGTTAGTGGTGTTGAGTGGGCGGCTAGCGATCTCGCGCGGTGTGCGTATCAATAGGCTGATGCGGACGGATACAATGCGATTTGGGTTGGCAACATTATTAGCGGTGACGTATTGGTCGGGGATGTAATCTTGTAATGACGCACTTGTCGTGTCGACACCATAGAGTATCTGCATATTTTCAACGCCCTCAACCAACTCCATTGGTGTCCCTGCAAAGGACTGACTATAGTCCATTCGGAATAATGAGGGTTGCCCACTAGCGCCTGTGCCAATGTAGTAGGCGAGTGGATTAATTGTTACAAAATCGGTCGATGTTGGGACGTACGACTTGGTCCATGATGCAGAGGGGATGTTGCCAGGGCTGATTTTGCCAGAGGCAACACCCCGGGTGAGCACGGAGGTCTGCCCAGAATTTACGGTGGTGGTAGTTTGAAATACGTCACTTTGGTCACAGTTACCGACCATGATGATCTGACCCGCTGTAATCGGCGGGGCATTGGGGCTTACGGTGACACTGATGTTCGCACTCGTCAGGGGGGTGACACTACCATTTAGCTGTACCCCGGGCATGGTTTGGGATTGTACCAAGGTGAGAACGTCGCTCCCAGGTACAACCTTACCCGCCAGACTGGCGGGGAGTCCCGTTTTGCTGGGGCTGGTCCAACTGCCCACAGCGACAGATGTGGGACTGAGGGAGGTGATGGTATAGGACTGGTTGGGGTCTGTGCCATTAAAATTCCAGCCAGTCACACCTGATGCCAGGGGAATTAAACTGGAATCGTAAGAGCCACTATTTGTGTCTAGAAAACTACGAATATGTGGGACACATCCCGAGAAGCCCGCGCCGCGGATATCATGGGTGAGTAACTGCATGGCAAAGCGAGCATTCTCCTGCAATTTGCCATATTCGTTCTGCAGTGTATTTGCACGTTTGGTGGTGCTGTAGACCGAGACGATACCCAGAATCAGAACAGAACTGATCGCCACGGCGGTGATCAACTCAATGATCGTGAAACCTCGTATGGGAAATAATTTACGGGCCCCACCAAAATTGTACTGACACGATATCATGGTCTGATCTCCAGGGTGTAACACTTCAGGTCCAGCGTCAGGTCGGGACCGCAATTCTCCCCCGTGGCACCTGTGCGCGCCTCGTCCCACATCACAGTGATAAGCATATTGGGCCCGGCCCCATTTACTTTAACAGTGCCACGACCAGAGGGAAGTGCGTCACTCAGTTCTTGATTCCATTCGTAGGCGTCCACGGCAGCCATGGTCGGCTCATCGCAGGTCTTGAGGGTGCAGTTGTCTGGTGTACTGATGGCGGCGGTCGTGATGTTGTTATAAGCCCCAGAGGCTACGCCTTGATAATTCGTACGAATTCGATCGGCCATGTCATCCGCTAGCACGATGGCGCTGGTGCGCATATCGGCGATAGCCGTGCTGTTTGTACCGGCCAGTTGCATGCCAGCTAGGCCGAGCAGGCCGACGGCAAAAATCACCATGGCCACCATGACCTCAATCAGGCTGAAGCCGCGCTGAGTTTCACGATTCATTGGTAGGGTTACTATGGGCATGTAAGCTCCGAGCCATCGATAAGGTTTACTATTCCATTGCCTGGTGCCGTATCCATGGCACGGTCGCTGCTGGCGTGACCGTTTACATTGATGGCATAGGCCTTTTTTGGGTCAACATCACTGCCGCAGACGTAAAAGGAACCTCGGTTCGTACCATCGCCCGCAAGGCCACGGATGAAGCCATTACGTCTGACTTGGATCATCTGTTGGCTATCAAATATACGACTGCTCAGCGTTAAACCCTTTGGGACGGCTGCCCCGATCGACAGCAAGGTGTCACCATTGGCAGCATCAATTTTCCCGTTTTCATCGAAATCGGTGAAGACGATCCAGCCGTCGCCCCAGGTGGAATTGGTACAACCCACACCATCGGAGCTGGCGCAGAGGGTTACTGTACGTCGCTGCTTGGTGGCCTCGGTCGAGGCCAGGCTCAGGGCGCCCGCCAGGGCATTGAGTCCCGCGACCATGCGGCTGCTCTCGATGGTGCGTTGCAGGCGGGGTACCGCAACCACCATGAGTATGCCCACGAGTGCCAAGGCAACCATCAGTTCTACCAGGGTGATACCAATTTGTCGTTTCATGGGTGAAGGTATAGCTGATCCCGGGATAGAGTTCCCGCCCATCAGGACAAGGCGCAGGGTTTTCCGGATGGGCGGGCGGTGCTAGGGGTGCAAGATAATCGAGGTTTATCCTCAATGAACTTTATATAATGACCCTCATGCTGGCGAGGTGAGCTGGTCGTTACGTCAATGTGGTAGTGCCATGCAACAAGATTGTTTGATTATCGGCGGAGGATTGATCGGCATGCTTACGGCGCGCGAGCTGGCGCATGCCGGTGTGCGCGTGACGATCGTGGAGCAGGGGGAGTTGGCGCGCGAGTCCTCCTGGGCCGGTGGCGGTATCCTCTCGCCGCTCAGTCCCTGGCGCTATTCGGATGCGGTGAATCGGCTGGCGCAGTGGGGGCAGGCCGTCTATCCCCAACTGGCACTGGCCCTGCAAGAAGAGAGTGGTATTGACCCGGAGTGGACCCCGAGTGGAATGCTGGTATTGCATGAGACAGAGGCGACCTCGGTGCAGGACTGGGCTGGACGCTACGCGATGCCGGTGCAGTCCTGTGACCGCGAGGCCCTTCAGGGTTTAGAGCCGGGGTTGGCCACTGCGAATGAACCGGCCTGGTACTTAGCCTCGGTGGCTCAGATCCGCAATCCCCGATTGGTACAGGCCCTGGAGACATCTCTGACTAAATTGGGCGTGAGAATTCTGGTATCGACCCCGGTGTTGGGTTTGTTGCGCAGTGCCGGGAGGGTAGTGGGCGTAAAGACTACGAACCGTGACCTGACGGCCCAGACCGTAGTGGTCACGGCGGGTGCATGGAGTGGGGACTTACTGGCCAAGCTGGGGCCAAGCTTGCCGGTGACCCCGGTAAAGGGGCAGATGCTGCTCTTCAAGACGGCGCCTGGGACGATACGCCACATCGCCCTCGACGGAGACCGCTACGTGATCCCGCGTCGCGACGGTCATGTGTTGGTGGGGAGTACCCTGGAACACTGCGGCTTTGATAAGACCACCACCGAGGCCGCCCACGCTAACCTGTTCGAGGCCGGTAGCCGGTTGTTTCCGGTGTTACGCGAGTCGCAGATTGTCAGACAGTGGGCGGGTCTAAGGCCCGGCAGCCCCTCGGGTATACCTTATATATGCAAATATCCAGGTTACGAGGGCCTGTTCCTGAACACGGGGCATTTCCGTAATGGGGTGATCCTTGGTCCTGCCTCGGCTCGCCTGGTCGCCGACTTGGTACTTGGCCGGGCACCGGCCTTAGACCCCATTCCCTACGGGTTTACGACGCCGCGAGAGTAAACTACGCTTGCAAGACCGGTTTAACGGTGGGGTCTATGAAATAGACTTTGTCTAAATTCATGTTCTATACTTGAGCAGATTAGTCATTAGGGTAGGCAGGTCATGGAGAAGCAGGCGGTTATCAAGCAGTTGAAGGCGGTGGACATCAATCCCACCCAGCAGCGTATTGAGATTGCGCAAATCCTGTTCGCCCGCCCACAACACCTGTCGGCCGAGCAGGTCCTGGCCATTGTGAATGCCGAGTCCCCCCTTGTATCCAAGGCTACGGTTTACAACACCCTGGGGCTATTTGCGAGTAAGGGGCTCTTGCGTGAGGTTATCGTCGATCCCAGCAAGGTGTTTTACGATTCCAATGTTAGTGCCCACCACCACTTTTTTAATGTCGATACTGGCACCCTGATGGATATTGAGGCTGGCGAAATTCGTGTGGAAAACATGACACAGCTACCTGAGGGGACCGTGGCAGAGGGTATTGATGTTATCATCCGCGTGCGTTCTCAGTAGTCATAGTTGTTTTACCGGCGCAGTGGTTTGAGTATACTGCGCCCTGTCCACTATCCCTTATGTTCAACTTTGGAATACCCCTCGCCGATGTAGCTCAGTTGGTAGAGCAACTGATTCGTAATCAGTAGGTCGGAGGTTCGACTCCTCTCATCGGCACCATTTGATCCCTAAAATACCTTTGCGTGGGTGGTGGTCGTCTCCTGGACGATCTACTATTGCCTGCAAGTCTATTTGGCCAACGGCGCAGTTACACTGACTCGATATGAAGATATTCTCTGGTAGTGACAAAACTCAATCCAGACCCAGACAGGTCGAGCTGACTGCGGACTTCGAGGCCCTGCCGAGTTCATATAAAACCGGTTCGAAGGAGGTGTTGGAGAGTGAGGCCATCGGCAAGCGCCTGGCCGACCTGAAGGGGCACCCATCACGCATCCTGCAAGAATCGAGTCGCCTGCTGATAGAGATGAATCGCGCCCAGCTCAAGGTCGAGCGGCGCGTTGAGCTGGCCACTAGAATCAATAATCATGTCTACCCGTTGTTGGTAAAGTATTTCGACCACTATCAGCAACACGAAAATAGCCTGCCAGAAAATAACGAACGGCGCGGAATCCTGATCTCCTGTGTCGAGATTGCGGAACAGATGTCTGCTGTACACAAACACCTGTTTCGTGAAGAATTTAGTGAGTCGGGCGCGACTTACCTAAAACGCCGTCAGCGTCTGGTTACCTCAGCTGTTCGCATTTTTGAGTGGATGCGGCTGGAGCAGTGGTTTCGTGCCCTGCGTTACCAGAAGTTGTCTGCGGCCTCATGGAAGGACTGTAATCGCCTGTTTTTTCTCATGGCCCTGCATAAGGATGTCAATGAGCCAACCGAGTTGCTTGGCTATGCCGGTTATACAAAGGGTAGTCAACGCAAGGGGCTCCCAGGCGCTACTGTCTTGCAGCTCTATCTCTCTATTCAGCTTTATGGGTTATTGGACGTAAGTACCTGGCCGACTCGTCTTATTCATGTGCCACAGGCCTGTTTTGATGTTTTGGAAGGGCCATTGCGTGTACAAGGTGACACAGGCGCGGAGCTTGCCCCAGGTTGGTTGGTGACCTACTTTAATAATCCTGGCCCAGCCCTGTTCAAGCGCAATGAGCACTACTCAAGTCCCTCCATTTGTATCGATTACTCTGTATTCTACAATCAGTTGGTTAAGGATTATGAAACTCTCGCCAAGATGAATTTCATCTCGCAACTAGATGATCGGCAATTACTCGCGCCATTACGCTCTTTGCCCGAGGAGGATCGGGCCGCCGTACTCGAACTCATGTTGGTGCGATTGCGTGGACGCGAGCGCAAACAGAAGCGCCATGCAGCATTTGGCAATGAACCGGTGCAGATCTATTTTGGGTTTGTCGAGGCCTATAAGTTACTCACCGACCTTGCCGAGGGCGAGGATTCAATGGCCATGGCCGGGCGTCAATTCGTGGATACCCTGGCCCGACACTCTGCCCTGCTGGCCGATGACGATAACAAATATCTCGCCTCACACTGGAATGTGGTGAATTTCAGTACCGGTGGGATGTTACTGGCGACGGAGGAGACGCAGTTCACCAGCCCGATCCGAATTGGTCAGTTGGTCGCCTTTTACCCGAGCAAGGAGGTGCGGCGTCCACTGATTGGTTATGTGGCGCGTATGAATAGGCCACGCGATAAACAGGTTGAGCTGGCGGTATTGCGGCTATCAAATTATGTGGAGCACGCAATCATCCAGGATGAGCATGAGACTGGTACGGGTCGCGGTCGTCCCGTCCTGCTGAGTCAGAATCCAGATGGTAAGTGGAGTCTGGTGGTGCAACCTAAATACCAGCTCGTACCGGGTACACCACTAAAGCTCAGCCGTGAAGAGGGCGAGCGCATGCCCGCGAGATTGGGCGAGGTGATCATGACCCAGCAGGAGTTTGTAATGTTTGCGGTGAGTTCGCCCGGACTCGTGGCCGGGAAGGGTTAAACTGTAACGGCTTTGCTTAGCGCAGGTCGCCGACCGCAATCTTTTTGATCGTCTGCCGGTCAAGATAATCGGCGAGCGTCACGTCGGTGAGAAATTTGTGGAGCATTCCACTGAGTTCCTGCCACAGTTCATGGGTCAGGCATCGCTCGCCATCCTGACAATTCCCCTTACCCTTGCAGTCGGTGCTGTCGATGTTTTCATCCACGCTGGTGATGATGTCGGCGATGGATATCTCGGCAGGCTCTCGCCCGAGGCGATAGCCACCATTGGGGCCGCGGGTACCGATCACCAGGCCATTCTTGCTGAGTTTGCGAAAGAGTTGTTCGAGGTAGGAGCTGGAGATATTTTGCGCGTCGGCAATTTGGGCGAGTGCCAGGGGCTGTTCTCCACCGCGCAGGGCCAGTTCCATCATGGCCGTAACCGCATAGCGTCCCTTCGTGGATAAGCGCATGGTGTATTCCCTGTTAGTATCCTTACTATTTTCAGTATAAGTATCTGGGCGGGTTAGTCAACTCAGTCGCTAGGTTGATTTTCCAGGTTGGTGGCTTAACGTCTAATTTTAGAGGTTAGATGATGCGTAGGGTGAGGTCGATGGCGTGAATATGTTTCGTCAGCCCCCCCACGGATATGAAGTCAACACCAGTTTTGGCAATGGTATTGATAGTATCCAGGTCGATGCCCCCCGAGGCCTCAAGCGGGATACGTTTATTGTTTTGGAGAACGGCCTTATGCAGGGTTGGTGGGCCCATGTTATCCAGCAATATCCGATCGGCCCTGGCCGCGATGGCTTCATCAAGTTGCAGCAGGTTTTCCACCTCAACCTCCACCATGAGTCCAGGCGATTGCTGTCGCGCCTGATGTATGGCCCCGGTAATCGAACCGCAGGCCGCGATGTGATTTTCCTTGATGAGTACGGCGTCGAATAACCCGATACGGTGATTGACCCCGCCACCGCAGGCGACGGCGTATTTTTGCGCCAGGCGTAGTCCTGGTATTGTCTTGCGGGTGTCGAGAATTTTGCAGCCCGTCCCTGCTACGGCGGCAACGTACTTGCTGGTGCGAGTGGCCGTGCCGGAGAGGGTTTGCAAAAAATTCATCGCGGTGCGCTCGCCGGTCAGGATGGCCCTGGCGGGTCCCTCTATTTCACAGAGTGACTGTTGCGGACTCACGGTTTCAGCATCGCTGACCTGCCATGTAATTTTGATGCTAGGATCAAGCAGCCTGAAGGTCGTGTCGAACCATGCAGTACCACAGACAACCGCGTGCTCACGACAGGTGAGTCTGGCCCTTACTCGAGTCTGTGCCGGAATTAAGGCCGCCGTAACATCACCACTCCCTACATCCTCGACCAAGGCCGCGCGCACCTGCGCCTCAATCTCGATGGTAGAAACAGATGCGCGCATATTACTTTTTGACCGGAATCTGTGGCCGCGAGAAATAATCCTTACTCATATCCTGTACGACCTTGGCCAACATGAGTAGGCTGATCAGGTTGGGGATTGCCATGAACATGTTGGCGATGTCCGCGAAGTTCCACACCAGATGTAAGGGCGCGTAGGCCCCAACAACCACGAGCACGGTATAGATAATTCGATAGGGTAGAATGGCGCGCTCACCAAACAGGTACTCGGCGCTCCGATCACCATAGTATGACCAGGCGATAATGGTGGAATAGGCAAAGAACATCAGCCCAAAACCCACTACCCACGCGCCAGCACCACCCAGGGCCTTTTCAAAGGCGTAGGCAGAGAGCGCCGCCCCTTGCAGTTCCTGAGGCCGTGCATCGCCCCAGGCACCCATGATGACAATGACCAGCGCAGTCATGGAACAGATTACGATGGTATCGATGAATGGCCCCAACATAGCCACGGTACCCTCGCGTACCGGTTCCTTGGTCTTGGCGGCGGCGTGGGCCATCGGTGCGGAGCCTAGTCCCGCCTCGTTGGAGAACACACCGCGTGCAACACCGTATTGAATCGCGGCGCCGATCGCACCACCTCCCACTGCCCAGGGATTAAGCGCATGGTTAAAGATCGTCATAAAGGCCGCAGGGATTTGCTCGATGTGCATGACCAGGATGATCAACGCGGCACCACAGTAAAATATGGCCATGAAGGGCACGATGCGTGAAGAGACCTTGGAGATGCGTTGGATACCGCCAATGATAACGAGACCGACCAGCATGGCGATCACGAC
>JAHEDA010000054.1 GCA_024641445.1 Gammaproteobacteria bacterium | reverse complement strand
CAACGTGAAGATGACGGTGTCCCTGATCAACCCCATCGCGATGGAAGAAGGTCTGCGCTTTGCGATCCGCGAAGGTGGCCGTACCGTCGGCGCCGGCGTCGTCGCTAAAATTTTTGAGTAAACAAAATGGCAAAGAATCAGAACATTCGTATTCGCCTCAAGGCATTCGACCATCGATTGATCGATCAGTCGGCAAAAGAGATCGTGGAAACCGCCAAGCGCACTGGTGCGCATGTGAAGGGCCCGATTCCTCTCCCGACCAAGATGGAACGTTTCACCATTCTGGTCTCACCGCATGTCGATAAGGATGCGCGTGATCAGTATGAGTTACGTACCCACAAGCGCTTGATGGAAATCGTGGACCCCACGGATAAAACCGTAGACGCCCTGATGAAGCTCGATCTCGCCGCTGGCGTCGATGTTCAGATCAAGCTGCAGTAATTAGGTAAGTGATTCGTCACTGGAGAGAACAATGGCAATTGGTGTGATAGGTCGTAAGGTAGGCATGACTCGCGTCTTCAAAGAAGACGGGACATCCCAGCCTGTGACGGTGATTGAGGTTGAGCCCAACCGCATCACCCAGCTCAAGACCGCTGAGACAGACGGTTACCGCGCAGTACAGGTAACTACAGGCAAGCGTAAGGCCAGCAAGGTTATCAAACCTGCGGCCGGGCATTTTGCCAAGGCGGGTGTCGAGGCTGGTCGTGGTCTATGGGAATTTCGCTTGGCTGACAATGAAGGCGCTGACCTTGCCCTGAACGGTGAGATCAAGATTGATATCTTCGCCGCCGGGCAGACGGTTGATGTGAGCGGTACCAGCATCGGTAAAGGTTTCGCCGGTACCATCAAGCGTCACCATTTCGGTATGGGCGATGCCACACACGGTAACTCGCTGTCGCATCGAGCCCCTGGCTCCATCGGTCAGAACCAGACCCCTGGTCGTGTATTCAAGGGTAAGAAGATGTCTGGCCATATGGGTAACGTAAAGCGCACCGCCGTTAGTCTTGAGGTTGTGCGGGTAGATACCGAGCGTAACCTGTTGTTGGTCAAGGGCGCTGTCCCAGGTTCCGCTGGCGGTGATTTGATTGTTCGACCAGCCGTGAAGGCACGCTGAGGGTAATACGATGGAATTAGCATTGACAACAGCAACCGGCAAGGCCTCCAAGAAGGGTGTCGAAGTCTCTGAGGCGGCGTTCGGTAAGGATTTCAACGAAGGTCTCGTGCATCAGGTGGTGACCGCCTATCTATCAGGTGGGCGTGCAGGTACCCGTGGGCACAAGAACCGCGCGAATGTGAGCGGAGGCGGTGCAAAACCTTGGAAGCAAAAGGGTACAGGACGCGCACGTTCTGGTACCATTCGCTCCCCGTTATGGCGGGGCGGTGGCAAGACCTTTGCTGCGACCAACCAGGATTGGTCACAGAAGCTAAACCGCAAGATGTATCGTAGTGCCATGGCCTCGATTTTGTCTGAGCTGGTACGGCAAGAACGTTTGGTTGTGGTCGAGGAATTTAATGTCGATGCACCCAAGACCAAGATGCTGGCGGATAAGCTGGCAGGACTGGGTCTGGCAAATGTGTTGATCGTAACTGACAGCGCCTCCGATGCCCTGTACTTGTCTGCGCGCAACCTGCACAAGGTTGGCGTGAGCGATGCAGTGTCTATCGACCCGGTGAGCTTGGTTGGTTTTGAGAAGGTGCTGGTTACCGTACCTGCACTGAAAAAGATTGAGGAGATGTTCGCATGAACGAAGAGCGTTTATTGAAGGTGCTGGTTGCCCCGCACATCTCCGAGAAGGCCGCCGTGGCTGCTGATAAACGCAATCAGTTTGTCTTCAAGGTTGTAACGGATGCCACCAAGCAGGAAGTAAAGCATGCCGTAGAGAAGTTATTCTCTGTGGAAGTCGAAGGCGTACAGATCGTCAATGTCGGCGGCAAGGTCAAGCGTACCAGCCACGGTGTTGGTAAGCGCAATGACTGGAAAAAGGCCTATGTGAGTGTGAAGGCTGGCCAGGAAATCAATTTTGTAGGCGCTGAATAAACAGCATTAAGGAAGTATTACGATGGCACTTATTAAGGCAAAACCGACCTCAGCAGGACGTCGCTTCGTTGTAAGTCCTTCAAAGGAAGGGCTACATAAAGGTAAGCCCTATGCGCCGCTGATCGAAAGTCAGAACAGGAATGGTGGTCGCAATAATATGGGGCGTATTACTACGCGTCATGTGGGTGGCGGACATAAGCAACACTACCGCGTCATCGACTTCAAGCGCAGCAAGGATGGTATACCTGCTACGGTAGAGCGCGTCGAGTATGATCCAAACCGCAGTGCACACATTGCACTGATGTTGTACGCGGATGGCGAGCGTCGTTACATCATTGCACCAAAGGGTGTCGCTGCAGGTGATCGGTTGGTCTCTGGCGCAGACGCCCAGATTAAGGTTGGTAACTGCCTGCCGCTGCGTAATATTCCGGTGGGCACGAATGTGCACTGTATCGAGATGAAGCCGGGCAAGGGTGCTCAGATTGCACGCAGTGCTGGAGCCTCTGTGCAGATTATTGCGCGTGATGGTTCGTATACTACGCTGCGCCTTCGCTCAGGTGAAATGCGCAAGGTTCACGTTAATTGCCGTGCCACGATTGGTGAGGTAGGCAACACTGAACATAGCCTGCGTAAGCTTGGTAAGGCGGGTGCAACGCGCTGGCGCGGCGTACGTCCGACCGTGCGTGGTACTGCCATGAACCCTGTCGACCATCCGCACGGTGGTGGTGAGGGTCGCAACTTTGGTAAACATCCGGTAACCCCCTGGGGTGTACCGACGAAGGGTTACAAGACCCGCAAGAACAAGCGCACTAGCAATATGATTGTGCGCCGTCGTAACAAGAAATAATTGCTAAGCATGAGAGAGTAAAAGAGTCATGCCACGTTCAATAAAGAAAGGCCCATTTGTCGACCTACACCTGATGAAAAAGGTGGCAGAGGTTGTTGGAACAACCGGTAAGAAACCAATTAAAACCTGGTCTCGCCGCTCAATGATATTGCCGGAGATGATTGGTTTGACCATCGCTGTGCATAATGGTCGTCAACATATTCCGGTTATCGTGACCGAAAATATGATCGGTCATAAACTGGGTGAATTTGCGCCAACGCGTACCTTCAAGGGTCACGTTGCGGATAAAAAGGCTAAGTAAAAGGTGGCCAAGATGGAAGTTGCAGCGAAGTTACGTCATGCCCGCATCTCCCCGCAGAAGTGTCGTCTGGTCGCTGACCAGATCCGTGGTCTGCCGGTAGAGCGTGCGTTGAATCTGTTAGCGTTCAGCCCCAAAAAGGCCGCGGGGATGCTTAAGAAGGTCCTTGAATCAGCTATTGCTAACGCCGAGCACAATGATGGTGCCGATGTGGATGAGCTGAAGGTCAGCACGATTTTTGTGGATGAGGGTCCGTCCCTGCGTCGCTGGATGCCGCGTGCTAAAGGCCGTGTGAACCATATTCTGAAGCGTACGAGTCACATCACTGTGATCGTCGCAGATAAATAAGAGAGACTAAGGCATGGGACAGAAAGTACATCCAATTGGTATTCGCCTCGGCATCGTTAAAGACTACAGTTCCAAGTGGTTTGCCGATTCCAAGCACTACGCGGATTTTCTCAATCAGGACCTGCAGGTGCGCACCTTCCTGCGGAATAAGTTATCGCAGGCATCAGTCAGCCGCATCCAGATCGAGCGTACCGCGGGCAACGCAAATATCACTATTCACACCGCGCGTCCTGGTTTAGTGATTGGCAAGAAGGGTGAGGACATCGAGCGTCTGCGTGCGGATGTTACCAAACTGATGGGTTTGCCCAAGGTTCACATCAATATTGAAGAGATTCGCAAGCCGGAGCTGGATGCACAATTAGTAGCTGAAGGCATCGCGCAACAGCTTGAGCGCCGTATCATGTTCCGTCGTGCCATGAAGCGTGCCGTCACCAATACCATGCGCCTAGGTGCCTTGGGTGTGAAGGTTAATGTTGCCGGGCGCTTGAACGGTGCAGAAATTGCGCGTACAGAATGGTATCGCGAGGGTCGTGTCCCACTACACACTCTGCGTGCGGATATTGATTACGGGTTTGCTGAGGCCAAGACCACTTATGGTGTGATTGGCGTGAAGGTATGGATTTTCAAGGGCGAAGTGCTGGGTAGGCGGGAAGAGGCGGAAGCCGCTGCTGCCAAGGCCGCGGCCAACTAATTTTCAGGAGTTTAGGAAATGCTGCAGCCAAAACGCACCAAATTTCGCAAACAGTTTAAGGGTCGCAATCGCGGGCTGGCTGTTCGCGGGAGTAAGGTTAGCTTCGGCGAATATGGGTTGAAGGCCTTGGAAACAGGGCGTCTTACTGCCAGACAGATCGAGGCGGCTCGTCGCGCCATGACTCGCCACGTAAAACGTGGTGGCAAGATCTGGATCCGCGTCTTCCCAGACAAGCCGATTACACAAAAACCGCTTGAAGTACGTATGGGTAGCGGTAAGGGTAACGTCGAGTATTGGGTGTGCAAGATTCAGCCAGGTCGCATGCTCTATGAAATGGAAGGTGTTAGCGAAGAGATTGCACGCGAGGCTTTCCGCCTGGCTGCTGCCAAGCTACCTCTTAAGACAACCTTTGTAACGCGGACGGTAATGTGATGAAGGCGAGTGAATTGCGCGAGAAGAGCGTTGAAGAGCTCAATAAGGAACTGATGGGTTTATTGCGTGAGCAGTTCAATCTGCGCATGCAGGGTGGCACCGGACAGTCAGTACGTCCTAACCACATTAAAAATGTGCGCAGAAACATCGCGCGCGTTAAGACCATCATGAACGAAAAGGCAAATGCAGGTAAGGCGTCATGAGCAATATTGCGGAAAAGGTCAAGGTAGAGCGTGAGCTTACTGGTCGCGTTATCAGTAACAAGATGGATAAGACTATCACCGTGCTCATTGAGCGTCGCGTACAGCATCCGGTTTATGGCAAGTTCGTTCGCCGTTCTACCAAGCTGCATGCACACGATATGAATAACGAGTGTAATGAGGGTGACACCGTCACCATCAAAGAGTGTCGCCCGCTGTCCAAATCCAAGAGTTGGACGTTGGTAAAAATTGTAGATCGTGCGACCCAGGAATAATTCGGGTTACTAAGGTTTTGCGGAGATAGCTATGATTCAGATGCAGACAGAGCTCGAGGTTGCTGATAACAGCGGTGCGCGCCGCATCCAGTGCATCAAGGTGCTGGGTGGTTCCAAGCGTCGCTATGCAGGCATTGGCGATATAATCAAGGTGAGTATCAAGGAAGCGATTCCGCGTGGCCGGGTGAAGAAGGGCGATGTCTATAACGCGGTTGTTGTGCGTACTCGTAAGGGTGTACGTCGTAACGACGGTTCACTGATTCGTTTTGATGGCAATGCCGCTGTCCTGCTCAATAACAAGCTGGAGCCCATTGGTACGCGTATCTTTGGACCAGTGACACGCGAGCTGCGTACAGAAAAGTTTATGAAGATTATTTCGTTGGCGCCTGAAGTACTGTAGGGCGGAGAGAAGACCATGAAAAAGATCAAAAAGGGTGACGATGTTATCGTCCTGACTGGCAAGGATAAGGGCAAGCGCGGATTGGTAACGCGTGTTATCCCTGAGTCTGAGCAGGTGGTTGTCGAGAACGTGAACATTGTTAAGAAGCATCAGCGCGGCAATCCCAACGCGGGGACCCCTGGTGGGATTATCGACAAAGAAATGCCTCTGCATATCTCGAATGTCGCGCTGGTGAATCCGGTGACGGGCAAGGCTGATCGTGTCGGCTTCAAGTCACTTGATGATGGCCGCAAGGTGCGGGTCTTCAAGTCAAATGGTGAAGTGGTAGACGCTTAATTTTATAGGTAGCGAACAATGGCTAGGTTGCAGGAACATTACAGAAAGAACGTGGTCCCCAAACTCAAGGAACAATTTGGTTTCAAGAGCGTGATGGAAGTACCGCGTATCACCAAGGTCACGGTCAATATGGGCGTAGGTGAGGCTGCGGCGGACAAAAAAGTCCTGGATAATGCCGTGGCTGATATGGTCAAAATTACTGGTCAGAAGCCTGTTGTAACCCTGGCAAAAAAATCGGTCGCTGGCTTCAAGATCCGTGAGGGGTGGCCCATCGGGTGTAAGGTGACTCTGCGCAGCGATCGTATGTATGAATTTATTGATCGTCTGGTGACGATTGCAATTCCACGTATTCGCGACTTCCGTGGCTTAAACCCCAAGTCGTTTGATGGGCGTGGTAATTACAGCATGGGTGTTCGCGAACAGATCATCTTCCCAGAGATTGATTACGACAAGATTGACACACTGCGTGGCATGGATATCACCATTACTACCACCGCAAAAACTGATGACCAAGCACGCGCCCTGCTGGAAGCATTTAACTTCCCGCTCAAGGGCCGGGTATAAGGAGAACGGCATGGCAAAGACTTCCATGGTGAATCGCGAGAAAAAGCGCGCAAAGATGGCAAAGAAGTACGCGGCCAAGCGTGCAGAGCTGAAGGCTCAGGTGGTGGATATCAGCACCACCCCTGAAGAGCGTCTGGCTGCACAGCAGAGACTGCAGAAACTACCGCGTGATGCCAGCCCTATTCGCGGTCAGCGTCGGTGTCGGATCACCGGTCGTCCACACGCGGTGTATCGCAAGTTTGGCCTGTGCCGTAACAAGCTACGTGAAGCCACCATGCGTGGCGATGTTCCTGGCCTGCACAAGGCTAGCTGGTAAATATGGCTAATGGCATAAGCGATTGGCTGGGAGAGATTAAGTTATGATGACCGACCCGATTTCAGATATGTTGACGCGCATCCGCAATGCCCTGGCTGCCGGTAAGGCAGAGGTGACTATGCCGATGTCTACCAAGAAGCAGGCGATTGCCCAGGTCCTGAAGGACGAGGGTTATATCACCGGTTTCAATGCTGCCGAGGAAGATGGCAAGCCGATGCTGAGCGTTGAGCTTAAGTATTACCAGGGTAAGCCTGTTATCGTAAAAATGAGCCGTGCCAGCCGCCCGGGCCTGCGTATCTATAAGGGTAAGGATGAGCTGCCCAAGATCATGGGCGGACTTGGTATCGCAATTATTTCTACTTCGCAAGGTGTAATGACGGATCGTGCAGCGCGCAAGGCCGGTCATGGTGGCGAAGTACTGTGCTACGTGCAGTAAAGGATACGAACAATGGCAAGACTGACTCCAATTGAAATTCCGAAGGGCGTGCAGGTAACTCTGTCAAAGCAGCACGTCTCGGTTAAGGGTGCCAAGGGCACGATGGACCACAACGTTCATCCGCTGGTTGAATTATCGCAAGAAGATAATCAGATTGTCTTCAAGCCACGTGAGACCCACATGGGTGCCGTTGCTCAAACGGGTACCGTTCGTGCACTGCTGCGTAGCATGATTATCGGTGTGAGCCAGGGTTTTGAGAAGAAATTGGAACTGGTTGGTGTAGGTTACCGTGCAGCGGCTCAGGGCAAGGTCCTGAATCTGACCCTGGGTTTCTCACACCCGATCAATTTCAAGGTGCCTGAAGGCATCACGATTGAGACCCCCAGCCAGACAGAAGTACTGGTGAAGGGTGTTGATAAGCAGAAGGTCGGTCAGGTGGCTGCCGAGATCCGTGCCTTCCGTCCGCCGGAGCCTTATAAGGGCAAAGGTGTGAAGTACGCGGACGAGCAGATCGTCCGTAAAGAAGCCAAGAAGAAGTAAGGGCAGGTTAAGTAGATGGATAAGAAAGCTACTCGTTTGCGTCGTGCTACGCGTACTCGCGCCAAGATCAAAGAATTGGCCGTGCATCGTCTATGCATACACCGGACACCGCGGCATATCTATGCGCAGGTAATTGCCCCTAATGGCAGTGAAGTTCTGGCCAGTGCCTCGACGCTACAGGCGGATGTGAAGGGTGACTTAAAGCACACCGGTAATGCCGATGCGGCAGCGGTTGTAGGCAAGCTGATTGCTGAACGCGCCAAGGCTGCCGGAGTAACGCGTGTTGCCTTTGATCGTTCAGGCTTCAAATATCATGGCCGTATCAAGGCGTTGGCAGATGCTGCGCGTGCAGCCGGTCTGGAACTGTAAGGAATAACGTATGGCAAGCTTCGAAAATTCACAGAGTACTGATGGGTTACAGGAACGTCTGATTGGCATCCGCCGTGTTGCCAAGGTTGTAAAAGGCGGCCGTATCTTTGCCTTCTCCGCACTAACGGTTGTTGGTGACGGTCAGGGTAAGGTGGGCTTTGGTAGCGGTAAGGCACGCGAAGTTCCTGCGGCAATTGCCAAGGCAATGGAATCTGCTCGAAAAAATATGCAGAAGGTGAACCTGGTGAATGGCACCCTGCAGTATCCAGTAACGGCTGAACACGGTGCTGCCAAGGTTTATATGCAGCCTGCCTCTGATGGTACGGGTGTTATCGCCGGTGGTGCCATGCGTGCAGTATTTGATGTGGTCGGGATACATAACGTACTGGCCAAGTGTATTGGTAGCCCAAACTCTATCAATGTGGTTCGTGCCACGATTAAGGGCTTAGCCTCCATGACCTCACCTGAGGAAGTGGCCGCCAAGCGTGGTTTGTCAGTCAAAGAAATCATGGAATAACGACCATGGCCAAGAAGATGATTAAGTTAACGTTGACGCGCAGTACGGCACACCGTCTGGCGTCACACAAGGCCTGCGTAACCGGTCTCGGACTGCGCCGCATGCATCATACGGTGGAAGTTGAAGATACCCCATCCACCCGTGGGATGATCAATAAGGTCTCCTACATGTTGAAGGTTGAGGAGAAGTAACATGCGGTTGAATTCAATCAAGCCAGCTGCGGGTTCCAAAACGAATAAAAAGCGTTTGGGACGTGGTATTGGCTCAGGTTTGGGTAAGACCGGTGGTCGAGGTCACAAAGGGCAGCATTCACGTGCCGGTGGTTTTCACAAGGTTGGCTTTGAGGGTGGTCAGATGCCACTGCAACGCCGTCTGCCTAAGGTTGGTTTCTTCTCCCGCATGGGAAGTGTTACCGCTGAGGTTCGCCTGCATGAGTTGAACAATGTTGACGCGAGCATTATAGATGTAGCTGCCCTGCAGGCGGCCAATATCATCAGCCGTAAGATGCAGCGCGTGAAGGTGATGGTTTCCGGTAAGATTGAGAAGGCCGTAACCCTGAAAGGTATAATGGTAACTCGTGGTGCACGTCAGGCCATTGAGGCTGCCGGCGGCAAGATCGAAGAGTAGGTATTGTGGCAACCTCACGTACAGCCATCGCCGATGCCATGGCCGCAGGTCGTTTTACCGAGCTGCGCCAGCGGATTTTTTTCCTGATTGGCGCCCTACTGGTTTTTCGTATCGGCTCCTACATTACCGTGCCAGGACTGAACCATGAGGAACTGGCGCGGCTGTTTAGTGGCCAGGAAAAAACCATTCTGGGTTTGTTTAATATGTTTGGTGGTGGTGCGTTAAGCCGTTTGTCGATATTCGCGCTAGGCATCATGCCCTATATTTCGGCCTCGATCATTATTCAGCTATTGACCAAGGTACATCCGAAGCTGGAGCAGTTGAATAAAGAGGGTGCTGCGGGGCGGCGTAAGATTACGCAGTATACTCGTATTGGCACGCTGGGCTTGGGTATTTTCCAGTCGCTGGCGATTGCAGTGGCGATGGCGCGTCAACCGGGGTTGGTGATTATTGACCCCATGACATTCTATTTCACCACGGTGATTACCCTGGTGACAGGAACAATGTTTTTGATGTGGCTCGGTGAGCAGATTACCGAGCGAGGTATCGGCAACGGGATCTCGATGATTATCTTTGCCGGTATCGTCGCAGGCTTACCGCGAGCCATTGTAGGGACGCTGGAACAAGCCAGTAGTGGCCAGATTGGTCATGGCATGGTCCTGGCGCTGCTCGTAATAGTGTTTGCGGTTATTGCGTTTGTGATTTACATGGAGCGTGGGCAGCGTCGAATCGCCGTCCACTATGCCAAGCAACAACGCGGTAACAAGATGTTTGCGGCACAGTCTACGCACCTGCCTCTGAAGATAAATATGGCGGGTGTAATTCCGCCGATCTTTGCCTCTAGTATCATCCTCTTCCCGGCAACGGTCGCGGGATGGTTTGGTGGAATGGGCCAGAGTGGTGGGGTTGGTATCCTGCAAGATATCGCGACTATGCTGTCACCAGGGCAGCCCATATATGTATTGCTGTATGCATTAGCGATTATTTTCTTCAGCTATTTCTATACAGCGCTTATGTATAACCCAAAGGACACGGCAGACAACCTGAAAAGGTCGGGTGCATTTATCCCCGGTATTCGCCCAGGTGATCAGACCGCACGTTATATCGACAGCATACTAGGTCGCTTAACGCTGGTGGGGGCTCTCTATATTACGGCGGTGTGTTTACTGCCTGAGTTTTTGATTGTGTATTTCAATGTACCGTTCTACTTCGGTGGTACGTCTATCCTCATCATCGTAGTGGTGGTGATGGATTTCATGGCCCAGGTACAGACGCATTTGATGTCGCATCAATATGCCGGGTTATTGAAAAAGGCCAACCTGAAGGGGCACGGTACCTCGGGTTTGATTCGTTAACGATTTAGTAGTGGAGACACGGACATGAAGGTACGTGCATCAGTGAAAAAGCTGTGCCGCGAGTGCAAAATCATCCGCCGAAATGGTGTAGTGCGGGTGATTTGCAAGGACCCCCGGCACAAGCAGCGTCAGGGCTAGGACCTGACGGGTGCGTCTGGCCGCTTCGAGACGCTGGTTTTGGAGCAAATGCCTTGAAAGACGCGGGTGGTTACAAGTAAAATTGACCGTTTCACGCGGCTCGCGTGGACGGGTGGTGTAACAGGTAGGAGAGGCTAGATGGCCCGTATTGCAGGTATAAATATTCCGGTCAACAAGCATGCCGAAATCGCTTTAACGGCGATCTACGGTATTGGGCGAACCACGGCCAAGCAGATTTGCAATTCTGCGGGCATTAGTACGGCCACTAAAATCAAGGACTTAGCCGAGAGTGAGGTTGAGGCCCTGCGTTCAGAGGTTGCCAAGCACACTGTCGAAGGTGACCTGCGTCGTGAAGTCTCCATGAGCATCAAGCGCCTGATGGATATGGGTAGTTATCGTGGCCTGCGTCATCGCCGTGGTCTGCCTGTACGTGGTCAGCGCACCAAGACCAATGCCCGCACTCGTAAGGGTCCGCGCAAGGCTATCAAGAAGTAACTTTAGAATAGGTTGAGTTGAAAAATGGCTACCAAAAAAGGTACGCGTGTTCGCAAAAAGGTTAAAAAGGACGTCTCGGACGGCATCGCCCATATCCATGCGTCGTTTAACAATACCATCGTAACGATTACTGACCGCCAGGGTAACACCCTGTGCTGGGCGACCTCGGGCGGTTCGGGTTTTCGTGGCTCCCGCAAGAGTACCCCGTTCGCCGCGCAGGTTGCTGCCGAGCGTGCTGGTGAGGTTGCGCGTGAGTATGGCATGAAGAATCTTGAGGTCTGCGTGAAAGGTCCCGGCCCAGGCCGTGAGTCAGCGGTACGCGCCTTGAATGCAAAAGGGTTTCGTATTACCAACATTTCGGATGTCACGCCTATCCCGCACAACGGGTGTCGGCCGCCGAAGAAACGTCGCGTTTAAGACGGGAGAATTACCTTGGCTAGATATATTGGTCCCAAATGCCGCCTCTGCCGCCGTGAAGGCGAAAAGCTGTTTCTGAAAGGCGAGAAGTGCTATGGCAGCAAGTGCGCCATGGAGAAGCGTCCTACTCCCCCTGGTCAACACGGTCAGAAGAAAGGGCGTTTGTCTGATTATGCCGCGCAGCTGCGTGAAAAGCAGAAGATGCGTCGTATCTACGGCATTCTGGAAAAGCAATTCCGCAATTACTATGGCGAGGCGGATCGTCGTAAGGGCTCTACCGGCGAAAGATTGCTGCAGCTGCTCGAGTCGCGCCTGGATAATGTCGTTTACCGAATGGGTTTTGGTGCCTCACGCTCGGAGGCTCGTCAGTTGGTTCGCCACAACTGTATTACCGTCAATGGCAAGAAGGTAAATATACCCTCCATGCAGTTAAAGGCTGGTGATGTGGTCAAGGTAACAGAG
>JAHEDA010000317.1 GCA_024641445.1 Gammaproteobacteria bacterium | reverse complement strand
CCAGGCACCCGTGAGACCCAAAACCTGATCGGGTTGATTAAATCGGTTCTCTCTCGCGTAATCGAGGCGATAACTCTCGCGTTTGGTGGATTGCAGTGACAACGCCAGGGCGAAACGAGACCAGTGGGAACTATGGTTGCTCAGCGCCCACTGTCCATAGCCCAACTCCAACTCGGACGACCGGGCAAGGGGTGTAAGCAAGTAACAGACGATCCCCCCCAGAAAAGTAAGACCGAGGGCAAGGCGTGTCATTGTATGACCTTAGTGAAGGGTGCGCCGGATGCGCGCGATGAGTTCTCTCGGCTGAAACGGCTTGGCGATGTAGTCATTCGCCCCCGCCTCCAGCCCCTGTACGATATCCTGCTCCCTGGCGTGCCCGGTCAACATGATCACCGGGACCTCGTTCCACTTTTGATTCGACCGGATCTCCCCCAGCAATTCAAAACCGCTGGCATAGGGTAAGACTACGTCTAACATCACCAGCTGCGGCATTGTCCCACCCCGGATCAGCTCCTGTGCCTGTCTACCGTCTTTCGCACAGATCACCTGGTACCCCTCACGGGTAAACAGATAGTCCAGCAAGGTGGCTATCTGCTCGTCATCCTCAACAACCCAGACTGTCTTGACTGGCGCACCGGGGGCTTGCTGTATCATGAAACGGCTCTTTAATTATCTCTAAGATGCTTAGACATCGGCAGGTTATGAGTGCTATTTAACAAAAAACATCAACCTGATTGCAAACAATTGTTACCCGAAATACGTTTAGGCGTTGTGGAGGGAAATGCATTAACAGTGCGGGTGCAATACAGTAACATGCCAACATCCAACACCGGCGCAGACGAACGATGACACGATTATTGTATTTTGGCTCCCTCCCCGATTTTCTGGGCACGGCCAGCGAAGAGGTGCAACTTCCCCCTGAGGTTGTCGATGTGAAGTCCCTGCTTGCCTGGTTACGTCGACGCGGCAGGAGCTGGGCCGAGCACCTGGAAGACTCCGCGGTTCAGGCCATCGTCAACAAAACACCTGCCGAGACAACCACCCCCATTAAAGAGGGTGACGAGGTCGCGGTAATGAATCGTGGCCGTCGTTAAACCGATCCCAAGAGGTTCAATTCTGCCCCAGAGTGCATCAAGCGGGTGACATATCGCCCCAAAACAGCGAACGCCGTTTTTTGGCCTGCCCCGCACGCCGCTGCTGTGAGTAGTTCTCCAGTTGCCGCCGCACCGCCTTAAAGGCGTCCCGCAGGGCGAGGTAGACATCCTCGTGCTCAGGGTTCAGCTCGGGTTCTCGACTCACGACCAACTCAGCCCCCGGCAGACTGATATCGACATGAATGTGGAATACCGCGCCCTTGGTATGGCGCTGGTGCGGGGCCTCAACTACGACGTGACAGCGATGAATGTTGTCGTTGATGCGCAGGAGCTTTTCTCCGCACTCACGGATGCGGGCCTCGACGGCGGGAGAGGGTTGCATATCTCGAAAGGTTACTTGCAGCGATAGGGGCATGTCGTCCTCCTTTTTTTGACTTATGGAGGGTCAGCCTGCCAGCGACACACCGGACTTAAAATGATCTGGATCAGTTCGCAACATGGTTAGACATAACCCACTGAGTGTCTTGCCATCCCGGATGCGCCCCTCACCGATCCAAAGCCGCACCTCACTCAAGGGAATCCAGTGGACCTCAATGAGCTCCTCCGCCTCATGCGCAGTGGCCACCTGTCTTAGCCCCCGGGCGAGATAAAGGTGAATGATTTCATCAAAGACACCCGGCGAGCTGTAAATGGCGGCTAACACCTGCCAGTCTTCGGCGAGGACCCCGGCTTCCTCCTCCAACTCTCGCTGTGCAGTCCTTAGGGGAGCCTCCGACGGCTCCAATTTGCCAGCAGGCAGCTCCCAAATCCAGTCTTGGGCAATCACCCGGTATTGGCGCAACAGACAGACGCGTTGCTCGGCATCAATCGCCACCACCGCTGCGCCGCCAGGGTGGTGCACAATCTCAAAGGTCCCGCACTGACCATTTGGCAGTTCGATCTCAGTGGAGTCAACGTTCACCACCAGCCCCTGGTATGAAATAGGTATATTTCTTTTTTTCTGTGTCATGTGGAGTCTCGTAGTCAGCTATTGTGAATATATCACCAGAATCAATGCTTAGGCTTAGTTTCTAATGTAGCTTATGAGCTATTTTCAGTCGCACGTCTAACACGAATTGTGCATTTCATTAGCAAGGTTTTCGTTTAAACTATGTCCACACGGCATCCCCCCAGCTATGAGAAAACCAGCTAGAACAGTTGGTAATTTAGGCACGAGATACCGAACGGGAACAGGGATGTACCGACGCCATGTCGGCGCATAATTCGAATAAAAGTAGTTTGTAGTAAGGGGAGAGTTTTCATGTCGCAGCACTCCACGCCTGAGCTGATTTCTCAGTGCCAGAGCGTTGATAAATTGTTGCGCCTGCTCAATCCCCTGAATAAAACCCCGGCAGGTCGCATCATCCTCCAGCAGGCACAGCAGCTCCTCACGGACAGCCAGCTCGCGCAGGACCGGATTTTACGCGGCTACGTCGCCATCGTTCACCTGTTGCTCGAACGCTTTCGCCAAATGCTCCCTGCTGGCTCCCTCGAACAACTCGAACTCAATTTGATCCAGCAACGTCTCAAGCCACCCATCACCATGGCCGACCTGGCCTCGCTGCAAGCCTTCATCAAAAAGGCCGCCCCCATGCTGGGACAAATGGATGTTAGCGAATCAAATGCCTTACGGGATGCCCTTTCACCTCTGGTCAATGACGATATCGAGACCCGTACGATGTTGCATGGACAATCTCCCCCTGCACCCCTCGATACGGCGCGAGATAACACCGCACAACAGGAACAACATCAGCAGATAGTGGCGCAGCAGGGTGAACTCGCCAATAAGATAGAAGACGCCATGCAACAGCAGGAGGCCTTTGCCATATTGCTTGAGAGCGTACGCCAGGAGATCGTTCAGACTCGCAACGGCAACGAACTCAAAGTGTTACAGGATCGTCTTATCAATCAGGTCGATGACATCCTCACCGCCCAGCCTGGATTTGCACGTGTCCTGCAAGACACATTGTCACTACTCAACATCGTGGGCAAGAGTAGTCACAAACTGAGCGTTGAGCTGGATCAAGTCAGGGTATTAAGTCTGACCGATGAACTGACGAAGCTGCCAAATCGCCGCGCCTTCCTCAGCCGACTG
>JAHEDA010000316.1 GCA_024641445.1 Gammaproteobacteria bacterium | reverse complement strand
CGGGGCGTAAGACCGTCACCACATCATCCTTTTCATCGGTCTGTATCCATACCGCGTACGCTCGCGATCCATGCGGGGTCTTTTTGTGTGAGAACCAGTGTTGGTTGACCTTGCCCTCGGTTGGCGCACGCACAGTAAATACCCCGAGGAGCGGCATCTCGATGCGGATACACTGCGCGTCGCGCAAGAGAAACGGGTCCTGACTCGCCGCAACCTCCAGCACCGTACCATCTACCGGGCAAATCAAGGCCAAAGGTGACGCAGGGACCTTGCGTGCGGGGTCACGATACAACCAGATGATAAAGGGCAAGAGCAGCCACAGGGGTAGCGACCAGATACCGACAAAGTGGCTCGCAGCAATCGAGGCAATGACAGCCCCGAGAATGATGTGCCAACCTTCGTGGGCAATGAGCGGGTAACGTGAGATGGCCATGAGGGTCCAAAAAAAAGCCGGGGTAAGAACCCCGGCTCGTCTTTGCGTACTTATTAGTTCTTGCTCTTGTCGACCAGCTTGTTCGCGGTGATCCAGGGCATCATGCTGCGCAGACGCTCACCCACGACCTCGATCTCATGCGCGGCATTGAGGCGACGCATTGCAGTCATCTCTGGATAGTTGGACTGACCTTCAAGGATAAACTTCTTGGCATAGACACCAGCCTGAATGTCCTTGAGCGCCTCGCGCATGGCCCAACGGCTCTCTTCGTTGATGACCTTGGGGCCTGTCACATACTCGCCATACTCGGCATTATTCGAGATGGAGTAGTTCATGTTGGCGATGCCGCCCTCATACATAAGGTCTACGATGAGCTTGAGTTCGTGCAGACACTCGAAGTAGGCCATCTCAGGGGCATAACCGGCTTCTACCAGGGTCTCGAAACCGGCCTTGACCAGCTCAACTGCACCACCGCAAAGCACGGCCTGTTCGCCGAACAGATCGGTCTCGGTCTCGTCCTTGAAGGTTGTCTCGATGATGCCGGTACGTCCACCGCCGATGGCAGAGGCGTAGGACATGGCGATATCACGGGCACGACCGGAGGCATCCTGGAAGATGGCGATGAGATCGGGGATGCCCCCGCCCTTCTTGAATTCGCTCCGCACAGTGTGGCCTGGGGCCTTCGGTGCGATCATCACAACGTCGAGGTCGGCACGTGGCACGACCTGGTTGTAGTGAATACTGAAACCGTGGGCAAAGGCCAGTACGGCACCCTTTTTGATGTTCGGGGCGATCTCGGTGTTATACAGACGGGACTGGAACTCGTCCGGGGTCAGGATCATCACAAAGTCGGCGCTCTTCACCGCCTCTTCGACTGACTTCACAGTGAGTCCGGCATCCTTGGCCTTCTTGGCCGAGCTCGAACCTTCACGCAGCGCCACGGTTACATCAACGCCAGAATCCTTCAGATTGTTGGCATGGGCATGGCCCTGGGAACCGTAACCAACGATGGTTACCTTCATCTTTTTGATGATGGAAAGGTCACAGTCTTTGTCATAATAGATATTCATTATTCTTACCCCTGATTTCGCTAGATAAAGTTAGGTACGTAGAGTCTTGGCGCCACGAGAGATGCCGGTGGCACCAGAACGAACTGTTTCAAGAATACCGGCGGAGTCAATCGCCTGGATAAAGGCATCCAGTTTTTGACCATCACCCGTCAACTCAATGGTGAAGGTGGAGTCGGAGACATCGATCACCTGACCACGGAAGATATCGGTCATGCGCTTGATCTCCTCGCGCTGTTGCGCATCGGCGGCACGCACCTTGATCAACATCAGCTCGCGTTCGATGTGCTGACCATCACTGATATCGGCCAGACGAACCACATCGATCAGCTTGTTCAGTTGTTTGGTGATCTGCTCGATGATCTCATTCGAGCCCGTGGTGACGATGGTCATGCGCGACAGCGACGGGTCTTCTGTCGGGGCCACGGTGAGTGACTCAATATTGTAACCACGCGCCGAGAACAAGCCCGCCACCCGCGACAGGGCACCGGCCTCGTTTTCCATTAACAAAGAAACAATGTGTCGCATCAGGCCAGCTCCCGCTCCGGTGACATGTGCATCTCGTGATGTCCCTTGCCCGCGGCAATCATCGGATAGACGTTTTCCTTCTGGTCGGTAATGAAGTCCATGAACACCAGTCGGTCCTTCATGGCGAAGGCCTCCTTCAGTGCGCCCTCCACATCCTGCGGCTTCTCGATGCGCATGCCGACGTGGCCATAGGCCTCGGCCAGTTTGACAAAGTCCGGCAGGGTTTCCATGTAAGAGTGCGAGTAGCGACTCTCATAGAAGAATTCCTGCCACTGCCGCACCATGCCCATGAAGCGATTATTCAGATTGATCACCTTGACCGGGGTGCTGTACTGCAAGGCAGTGGAGAGTTCCTGAATACACATCTGGATACTCGCCTCGCCCGTGATACAGGCCACGGTCTCCTTGGGATGGGCAAGCTGCACACCGATGGCGGCTGGCAGACCAAAGCCCATGGTGCCAAGACCACCGGAGTTGATCCAGCGGCGTGGCTCATCAAACTTATAAAACTGCGCGGCGAACATCTGGTGTTGACCGACGTCCGAGGTCACATAGGCATTACCACCCGTTACCTCCCACAGTTTTTCGACGACGAACTGCGGCTTGATCAAGGCACTATTGCGGTCATAGCGCAGGCAGTTAGTGCCACGCCATTTTTCGATCTGCGACCACCAACCTTGCAGGGCCTTTTCGTCTGGCTTTTGCTTGCTGTGTTTGATCTCGGCATTCATGTCGGCCAGGACGCGCTTTACATCACCGACGATAGGCACATCCACACGCACCGTCTTGGAGATGGATGCGGGGTCGATATCGACGTGCACAATGCGGGCACGGGGACAGAACTGCTTCACATCACCGGTAACACGGTCGTCAAAACGCGCACCGATCGCAATCAGGACGTCACACTCATGCATGGCCATATTGGCCTCGTAGGTGCCGTGCATCCCCAGCATACCCAGGTTCTGCTTGCTGCTGGCCGGATACGCACCCAGTCCCATGAGGGTCTGCGTGATGGGGTAGCCGAGGGCGTTAGTGAAACTGCGTAGTTCCTCGCTGGCATTGCTCAGGACCACGCCACCACCGGTATAGATCATGGGGCGCTTGGCGGAGAGGATCAGCTCGACGGCCTTTTTAATCTGCCCAGGATGCCCCTGCACCGTCGGGTTGTAGGAGCGCATGGCGATCTCACGCGGGTACTCGT
>JAHEDA010000315.1 GCA_024641445.1 Gammaproteobacteria bacterium | reverse complement strand
ATCCTGACCAGGATTATCGCTCGGGTGAGCCTTGCCCGCAAAGATCAATAATACGGGGCGATGGGGATCGCTCATGATCTTCGCCAAGCGTTCCGGGTCTTGAAACAGGAGGGTGGCGCGTTTATAGGTGGCGAAGCGACGGGCAAAGCCCAGCGTGAGGATGTCGGACTGTGAGGTAGAGAGATAGCGCGTCATCCGCTCTATCTGCACCTCACTATAACCGTTTCGACGTAACTGGCGGATGTAACGTACACGGACATCGGCCAGCAACTCGGTCTTGAGGGTCTGGCGTACGCTCCAGAAACTTTGATTGGGTATCTCATCGATACGCTGCCAGTACGCTTCATTGAGGAGCTCGTTACGCCACTCTCTATCAAAGCGCATATCAAACAAATTAGCCCACTCACGTGCAAGGAAGGTGGGTACGTGTACACCATTGGTGACATATCGCAGTGGGTTTTCCTCGGCCGGGACCTCTTGCCAGATGTAGGCCTCCATGTTTGAGGCGACGCCACCGTGAATGCGGCTGACGCCGTTGTGAAAACGCGAGCCACGCAGGGCCAAGGCTGTCATATTAAAGGCGTTGGGGCGGGAGGGGAATGCCCCCAGCTCCAACACACGGCCGAGCGAGCCACCGATGCGGGTACAGTGGTCTTTAAAATAGTCGGAAAAGAGTTCATGACTGAAGATGTCATGTCCGGCGGGTACCGGTGTGTGTGTGGTGTAAACAGTGCCCGAGGCTACCAATTCCAATGCGGTATCAAAATCGATCCCGTCACTGACATATTGCGCACATCGCTCCAGAATCATAAAGGCGGCATGGCCCTCATTGATGTGCCAGATGTTAGGTGTGATACCAAGTTCACGCAGGGCGCGTACGCCACCGATACCGAGCATAATCTCCTGCTGGATACGGGTGTTGATGTCGCCGCCGTAGAGCTGATAGGTAATCTTGCGATCCTGCTCATTATTCTCTGACAGGTCGCTATCCAACAGATACAGGGTGATGTGCCCGGCCTTGGCCACCCACACCTTTAAGATTACGACACGCCCAGGCAGGTTGACGCTAATATGAAGTTCATGTCCCTTGGCATTGATAGCAGGTTCCACCGGCAGGTCGCCAAAATCAGTCGGGGTGTAATGTGCGACCTGATTACCCTGCCCATCAATGGTCTGGGTGAAGTAACCCTGACGGTAGAGCAGACCGATGGCAACGAAGGGTAGACTCAGGTCGCTGGCCGCCTTGCAGTGATCCCCGGCGAGGATACCGAGGCCACCAGAGTAAATCGGTACGCTCTCGTGGAAGCCAAACTCGGCACAGAAGTAGGCAATCAGATCACGTTTGGCATTCAACAGGCTCCCGGCGTCATCACGTATCGGTTCTTGCTTGTAGATGTCGTAATAAGAGAGGACCCGGTTATAGTCCTCGAGAAAGATGCGATCCTCTGCGGCTACCTCTAGCCGTGCCTGTGAGACACGGCGGAGAAACACCCGTGGATTGTGCTTTACCTGATCCCATAGTTCCTTGTCCAGCCGGTAGAACAAGCCTCGAACGCTACGATCCCAGGTGTAGAGCAGATCATTGGCGAGTTCGGGCAGGCGAGCGAGTCGCTCGGGAATATTGGGTTGTACTTCCAGGGTAAATTTTGTTCCGCTCATGCTAGGGAGTCTGACTCATTTTGTTACAGGCTTAAAGTGATTTGTAGCAAATTTCAAGCCAGTGAAAAAATGGCGGGATATCATGGAATACCGCCAAACACACTGTGCACTGTCGGAGTCTCTGAGCCTAAACAGGGCATACAGTACAATGTGCTGCGGTTTCTGCCCAATGGCAATGCACGCGTATATTACGAACAAGCGTGTCGATGCGCCGTGTCATTTTTGTGAGGGGCTGGGTACAATAGCCGCCTGTTTTTGATTGACTGGAACACCCACTTACCTATGACTATCCGTACCCGTTTTGCCCCCAGCCCCACCGGCTACCTTCACATCGGCGGCGCTCGTACCGCGCTGTTTTCCTGGTTGTATGCCCGCAAGCACGGCGGAAAATTTATCCTGCGCATCGAGGATACGGACCTGGAGCGTTCAACTGCCGAGTCGGTCAATGCCATCCTTGAGGGGATGACCTGGCTAGGGCTGGAATATGACGAAGGCCCTTTCTACCAGACGCATCGCTTTGACCGTTATAAAGAGGTGATTCAAAAACTCCTGAATGAAGGCAGGGCCTATCACTGCTACTGCTCCAAGGAAGAGCTCGAGACTATGCGTGAGACGCAGATGGCCAATAAGGAAAAGCCACGTTATGACAGTCGCTGTCGTCACCGTACCGGCGCGCCACCCGCAGGTGTGCAGCCCGTGGTGCGTTTCAAGAATCCCATCGATGGTGACGTGGTGGTGGACGACCTTATTCGTGGCAAGGTGGTGTTTCAGAATACCGAGTTGGACGACCTGATCATTGCCCGCTCTGATGGCAGCCCCACCTACAATTTCACGGTGGTGGTCGACGATATGGATATGCAGATCGACTATGTCATCCGTGGCGACGACCACCTCAACAATACCCCCCGGCAGATGAATATCCTGCTGGCCCTTGGGTCTGAGCCACCCAAGTACGCCCATGTGCCCATGATTTTGGGTGAGGATGGCAAGCGCCTGTCCAAACGCCATGGGGCGGCCAGTGTCATGGAATACCGCGATCAGGGCTTCTTGCCCGAGGCGGTGCTGAATTATCTGGCGCGGCTGGGCTGGTCCCACGGTGATCAGGAGATATTCACCCTGGAAGAGCTGATCCGCCTGTTTGATGTCCGCGACATCAATCACTCGGCCTCCAGCCTCAACCACAGCAAGCTCACCTGGTTAAACCAGCACTATATAAAGGTGTCAGACCCAAGCCATGTGGCCCATCACCTGAGCCCGCACCTGGGCAGGCTCGGCATTGACCCGAGTCAGGGGCCTGCCCTGGTTGAGGTGGTAAAGGCGCAGCAGGAACGGGCCAAGACCCTGGTGGAAATGGCCGAGAATAGCGTGTTCTTCTATAAGGATTTTGAGACCTACGACGAGAAGGCCGCCAAAAAGAGTCTTGTACCCGAGGCCAAATCAGTCCTGCTTGCACTCAATGAGCGCTTTGCGGCATTGACGGCCTGGGAGCAGGAGCCCTTGCATGATGTGGTCAAGGCCGTGGCCGAGGAGAGTGGGCTTGGTATGGGCAAGGTGGCTCAACCTCTACGGGTCGCCGTGAGTGGTGACTCGGTCTCACC
>JAHEDA010000314.1 GCA_024641445.1 Gammaproteobacteria bacterium | reverse complement strand
GCGCCATTAAACAAAAACGCCTCCATCACGGAGGCGTTTTTTTATGCGCCGAACCTGGAAGATTCGAACTCCCGACGAAATAAATCAGCAGTTCGACAAGCCTGCAGGAGCAGGCTTGAACGGCCGAAGGCCGGCCCCTTGTGGGCGAGACACAGGGATGTGCCGAGTTATCTCTCCGGGCGCGCCATTAAATCAAAGGGTTAGCGGACTTGCTTCGTTAACCCTTTTTTCGTTTTCCGACAACTTCCAGTTTTTTTAATTCCGTTTAGTAATTTTGCTTAACTTTTATTTATGATAAATCAATAAGTTAGTATCTTTAACAGCGGCATAGAGTAGCTCGCCTTAATCCTGTGAGCCATCCATGGATATTCTCTCTATGATAATCAATGAGTCATAGGTCGTTGTCGAGCTCATGGTTAAGAGCTAGGTGGTCTGATTGGACTTCACCCATTGCAGTAGATACCTATCAGCCTTCTTTTGAGACAAGCTTAAATGCCTCAGGGCTAGCTCTGTTGAGGTGACTGTTTAGACGAATACGATTATAAAATCATACTCGATGTAATCGAAAACATCGGTATTGGTGCGCTCGACGGGATATATTGGATACGACGTAGGTGATAATTTCAATTGGCTGTGGTCAAAGGCAAGACTGGAGGCGTAATGGCAAAATTGAATAATCATTTTCTCGGCAAGTGGCGTATCGTCTGGATGGAGGTATGGGATGCTGATTTCTTTATTATGGAAGGTCCTGCTCACCTCAAGATTAAACGTAACAACGTAGGAGAATTTCACTTTGGTAGCGTGCAGGGTGAGATTGATGGTCGTATTGAGACAGTGGATAGCCTCCCACGTTTTAGCTTTTCCTGGGCAGGAGGCGAGGAGATGAACGATACCAGCGGTCGTGGCTGGATGGTGCGCGAGGGTAAGCAAGTGACTGGCCATATCTACTTTCACATGGGTGAAGAATCCGCCTTTCGAGCAACGTATGAAAAATGATGAGCGACTACACTCTCTTCGTTCTGAAAATGCCCGTCTGATTGCGCTACTCGAATCGCATGGAATAGAGTGGCGTATACCGAAATCGCCACCTCCTGGACCAGAAACAGAGTCCACTTCACTGACGACGGAAGAAAAGGTTGCGCAATCCGCCGCCTCTTCCGGGGCAGGGCTGATGTTTATCCGGTTCGCTGGGAGAGCAAGGCGGGCAAATCCGGTTACTCTCCTGCATGTGCCAATGAATGGAAGCCGGGTATTTGTGCCAAGCCACGCATCAAGTGCGCCGACTGTCACAAGCGATCATTGACCCCGGTCAGTGAGCAAACTATTTTTGATCACCTCGCTGGGAATCACACTATTGGTGTCTATCCCTTGTTGGGCGATGACAGATGTTACTTTCTTGCCGTTGATTTTGACAAAGCCGAATGGCGTGAAGATGCCCGTTCCTTTATACAGTCATGCCGTGAGCTCGGTGTACCTGTCGCGCTGGAGATTTCCCGTTCCGGCAATGGTGCCCACGCCTGGATCTTCTTTTCCTCCGCTGTCCTCGCTCGGGATGCGAGGCGCCTGGGCACCGCGATCATCAGCCACACATGTAATCGCACCCGGCAACTGGAACTTGGCTCCTATGATCGTCTTTTCCCAAACCAGGACACCATGCCAAAAGGGGGATTTGGCAACTTGATTGCGCTGCCTTTACAGAAAAAGCCGCGAGACCAGGGTTATAGTGTATTTGTTGATGATGCGTTGCAACCTTATCCGGATCAATGGGCGTTTCTTGCTTCGATTCAACCAATGCGTGCTGAGGACATTGAACCGGTGATTCTTTTGATCACGGGCAATAGACACCCCCTGGATGTCACTTTCATTAGTGATGAAGATTTTCGGGAGCCCTGGAAACAGCCGGATTCGAAATCAAGTAAGTTGACAGGGGCTATGCCAGAGTCCGTGAATATCACTCTGGCCAATATGATCTATTTTGAAAAGGAGTCGCTACCTCAGCTCTTGATAAACCGGCTGATCCGCCTGGCGGCATTTCAAAACCCTGAGTTTTACACGGCACAGGCGATGCGCTTTCCGGTATGGGACAAACCACGGGTTATCGGTTGTGCGGAGAATTTTCCACAACACATCGGTTTGCCGCGTGGTTGTCTTGAGGCATCCCTGGCATTACTTCAGGATAACGGTATTCGCTGTGAATTACAGGATGAACGCTTTTCAGGTAGCCCGGTTGATATCCAGTTTGAAGGTACACTACGAGACGATCAGGAGCTTGCCGCCAATGCCATGCTTAAACATGAAACTGGTATTTTATGTGCCCCGACGGCATTTGGAAAAACAGTAACGGCGGCTGCACTCATCGCCCGTAGGGGTGTGAACACCTTAATACTGGTACATCGCACTGAGCTGTTGAAACAGTGGAAAGATCGGCTTCAGTCGTTTCTCAATGTTGGAAAAGGCATTGTAGGGACGATGGGGGGAGGTAAGGTTAAACCCACGGGCATTATCGATATTGCGGTGATGCAGACGTTGACCCGCCGGGAAGAGCTATATAGTCAATTAGATCGGTATGGGCAGGTGATCGTCGATGAATGCCATCATCTCTCGGCATTCTCTTTCGAGAGCATTCTTAAACGCATCTCTGCGAAATATGTCCTGGGCCTGACGGCAACACCCATCCGCCGCGATGGACAGCAACCCATTATCTATATGCAATGCGGTGCTATACGCTACACCGCTGATGCGCCAGAGAATGCACCTGGAGAGTTGGCGGTGATACCGCATTACATCACCTCGGTTATTGAACAGTTGTTGCTGGAGCCTGTCGAAGCGCGTCTGGAGATCGCATTTTGAGCGTTTGCCACTGGATGCAGGGTTGAGAACGATTTTCATGATGCGCCTGTCATGATGCCATTGAACGGTTACTGCCTAGCCGCATACCGGACAGTCAATTTATGGGCAAAATAGCCGATTTCCCCGCACATGTCCACGTAGTGGCCGGACCTTTGTTATATTTTCTCCGGAAACAATCCCGGCATCCACCGCGGCGCCAGTTTGGCTGGAAATGCAAGACGTAACGGTGCGCGTGTGCTTTCTGAGGTGACAACGCCGCGCTCACTCAAGGCGGCGACAACACGCCGCGCTTGGCGATCACCGATACCCAGAATGGCGGCAACATCGCCGCGAGGTAACTCACCCCGATACAGGATTGCTTCGAGAATAGCGCCGGCCTTGGATGGGAGTGCTCCGGCGCGTACTTCTTCTT
>JAHEDA010000313.1 GCA_024641445.1 Gammaproteobacteria bacterium | reverse complement strand
GTTGCGCCCTTTACGATCACCTACAAGTCTCTTTCTGATTACCTCTTGTCCGGCTGTAATAACGCGGTGGATACGCGCTGGAGCCCAATCAAAAGTGCGTACCCACTAGTACTGGCGACAAATGGTGGGGTAACGAGTGCGTCGACCTACTGCTTTGCATCCATCGCAGGCTATTCTCTTACCGCGACACCGCCAACCTTTTCTGATGGAACTGGTATAGTAGCTCCAGCGACGAATAGATTTAAGGTTTGTGCCAAGGATGGTGGTAGTAATGGAACGCCATTCACCGAAGTAATTATTTCTGAAAAGCCATCCGCAGCAGCTGTAACAGCAGTGATTGATTACGACGGTGGAACGATTACATCGGGTACTAAACATTACACTGGTACCGATGGCTGCATTGGTTTCGGAATAGATTTTACGGGAGGCGCTGCTGCTGCTACCGACACGTTCACGATATATATCGGAGACAGTTCTACGACTATAACGGGTACGGTATTGTAGATCGGGAATGCACCAAAACATCTATCTCGTCGGGCCGATGGGGGCAGGGAAGACCACCATCGGCCGCCTCTTGGCCGAGAAGCTCCACCTCAAGTTTATCGATAGCGATCATGAGATCGAATCCCGTACCGGGGCGAGTATTCCACTCATCTTTGATATCGAGGGTGAGCAGGGTTTTCGCGACCGCGAAGAGAACATCATCAATGAACTCACGCGCCAGCCAGGGATCATCCTCGCCACCGGTGGGGGTGCCGTACTGCGGGCCGAGAATCGTGAGGCCTTAAAGGCGCGCGGGGTCGTGGTGTATCTCCACGCCGAGGTCGATCAACTCCTGGCGCGTACCCGCCACGACAAGAACCGACCGCTGTTACAGACGGCCGACCCACGCGGCAAGCTGGGGGCCTTGATGCAGGAGCGTGAGCCGCTCTATCGAGAGGTCGCCGACCTCGTGGTGGATACCGGTGCTGGCAACTCCAGGGCGGTGGTAAAGCTCATCCTCAAGCACTTGCAAGATAAAGCCTTTCAAGCAGCTAACTAAGCCGAAAATAACCTATAATGGGCACAACTTGCGTGGTGAGTGCCTATCTTCAATGAAAACCTTACACGTCGATCTAGGCGATCGCAGCTATCCAATCTACATCGGCCAGGGCCTGCTCGGTCAGGTCGAGCTTGTGCGTCCTCTGGTAGTGGGGCGGCAGGTCCTCATCGTTACCAATGACACCATTGCACCGCTCTATCTGGAACAGGCGCGCCAGCTCTTCCAGGGGTTCCAGGTTGAGACGGTTATCCTGCCGGACGGCGAGCAATTCAAAACCCTTGAGGTCCTCAATCGGGTCTTCGATGCACTGCTGACGAGACGCTTTGAGCGTCGCTGCACCCTGGTCGCCTTGGGGGGCGGGGTCATCGGTGACATGACCGGTTTTGCCGCCGCCTGTTATCAGCGCGGCGTCCCCTTTATCCAGATCCCGACCACGCTGTTGGCGCAGGTGGATTCCTCCGTAGGCGGCAAGACCGGCGTCAATCACCCACTCGGCAAGAATATGATCGGTGCCTTTCACCAACCGCAAGGTGTGTTGATCGATACCGATAGCCTCAAGACCCTGGACGACCGTCAGTTGAGCGCGGGTCTGGCCGAGATCATCAAATATGGTTTGATCAACGACACCGAGTTTTTTGATTGGCTGGAGGCGAATATGCCTAGGCTATTGGCGCGTGAGCCCGATGCCTTGGTCTATGCGATTGAACGGTCATGTCAGGACAAGGCGGCGGTGGTCGCGGCGGATGAGCGTGAGAGTGGAATGCGCGCCCTTTTGAATCTCGGCCATACCTTTGGCCACGCCATCGAGGCCGGGACGGGTTACGGCACCTGGTTGCATGGCGAGGCGGTGGGTACCGGCATGCTGATGGCGGCCGATCTGTCACATCGCGAGGGTTGGATCTCCACAGACGATGTTCAGCGCGTGGAAGACATTATCGACAAGGCACAGTTACCTACTCGCGCACCGGCCAAGATGGATTTTGATCACTTTATGGAATACATGGCGGTGGATAAGAAGGTGGCCGAGGGTAAGCTGCGTCTGGTTTTGTTGAAGGGTATTGGGGATTCTGTGATGACGGATGCGTTCAGCATGGAAAATCTGCGTGCCACCATTGGGGCGCACCGCGCCATCGAGGCGTAATTCATTTATGAGCGATCTCGCGCCCTACGCCGCGCAGGATGTCAAATCGAGAGGTAGGCGCTACCCAGAGCCGCCACCCGGTTATCGCAGCGAATTTCATCGCGACCGTGATCGCATTATTCACTCCTCCGCCTTTCGTCGGCTCGAATACAAGACCCAGGTCTTCGTTAATCATGAAGGCGATATGTTTCGCACGCGCCTCACCCACTCGATCGAAGTGGCGCAGATCAGTCGCACCATCGCACGCATTCTCAATCTTCATCAGGAATTAGCCGAAACCATCGCATTAGCGCATGACCTGGGACACACCCCCTTTGGTCACGCCGGGCAGGATGCCCTCAATGAGTGTATGAAGGATTATGGTGGCTTCGAGCACAACCTGCAGTCGCTGCGGGTGGTTGACGAGTTGGAGGAGCGTTATGCCGACTTCCCCGGGCTCAATCTCACGTTTGAGGCGCGAGAGGGTATCCTGAAACACTGTTCGCCCATGAAGGCGCAGGAGCTCGGGGATATCGGTCAGCGCTTTCTCAACAAGGGGCAGCCCAGTCTGGAGGCGCAGCTGGTGAATCTCGCCGATGAGATCGCCTATAACAATCACGATGTAGACGATGGCTTGCGGGCGGGTTTGATCTCGGTCGAGCAGTTGTGCGAGGTGCGTCTGTTCCGCGAACAATATGACGAGGTGCTCGGGCGTTACCCTGGCCTGGGCGGACGCCGGCTCATCCATGAGATTACCCGCCGGATGATCAATCTGCTGGTTGTGGATGTGGTGGAGACCAGTCGGGCAAGAATTACAAGTATCAGTCCTGGTGATATCGACGCAGTGCGTGCACAGCCGTTATCACTTATGGTGTTCAGTGACGCGATGCGTGAAAAACAGTTGGAGATGAAGCGGTTTTTGCGCCTGAATCTGTATCAGCACTATCGCGTGCACCGTATGACGGCCAAGGCCAGTCGAATTATCAAGGCCCTGTTTGAGGCACTGATGGAGGATGTACGGTTGTTGCCACCCGAGCACCAACACTATGCCCGTGATTATGCCGTGCAGCAGGGTGCCAGTGGCCAGGCACGGGCAGTGGCCGACTATATAGCAGGGATGACGGATCGTT
>JAHEDA010000053.1 GCA_024641445.1 Gammaproteobacteria bacterium | reverse complement strand
ATCCGGCAGGGGTTGGACACCATGGCGGGCGCCTCGGTCGGCCTGACCTTTGTGCCTCACCTCACACCGATGATCCGGGGTATCCATGCCACGCTCTATGCGGAATTGCTCGATGAGCAGGCGGATTTACAAAATTTGTTCGAAAAACGTTATGTAAATGAAAATTTTGTCGATGTATTACCTGCCGGGTCACAGCCGGAGACGCGTAGCGTGCGTGGTACCAACCATTGCCGCATTGCGATACACCGGCCCCGGCACGCCGCCCCGAATACGGTTATCATCCTCTCCGTGATCGATAATTTGGTAAAGGGCGCTGCCGGACAGGCCGTGCAGAATATGAATATCATGCTGGGGTTCGCTGAGAACACCGGCCTAAACTCAATTGCGTTGGTACCCTAATGTCATTCGTGGTTAAGGCCCGAACCCCCTGGAAGACGGGCGTGCTGTGGACGCTGGTATCGGTCGTATTATTGGCCACAGGCTGGACACTATTCGAGTATGGGCGTTTTAGTGCGGGCTTCGATAGCATCGATGCACGCAAGGAGCGCCGGCAGTTGCTCGATTTTCAGACGGATTTGCAGCGCCAGATATCCGATCTGCGTGAGGAAAAGGCGATTTTGGAACGGGCGCAGCAGATCGAGCGCCAGGCCTATAACGAACTGGACTTAAGCCTGAAAACCTTGCAGGGTGAAATTCTGGAGTTGAAGGAGGAGCTGGCCTTCTATCGGGGGATTGTTTCACCCAAAGACGCCTCCACGGGCCTGCGTCTGCAGCGATTTGAAATTGAGCCAAATGGTCAGCAGCGTGGCTACCATTATAAGGTGGTCCTGACCCAGGTCCTCAAAAATGACAGGCAGGCCTATGGACAGGTAAACTTGCAAATAGAGGGACTGCAGAATGGGGCGTCCAAGATATTGGCACTGCGTGATGTAACCGCGAAGCGAATCAAGGATCTGGATTACAAATTCAAGTATTTTCAGAATCTTGAAGGGGATATGGTGATACCCGAGGGGTTCTCACCCCTGCGTGCAACGGCCACGGTAGACCCCGGTGGGCGTTCGCGTGATGAGCAGATTGAAAAAACCATTGAGTGGTCGACCGAGGAGATTGATAACAATGTTGGGCAACAGCAAGAAACCGAAACAGACCGCGCGCATTGATTCACTGATAGGTCAGCATACCGAGATCCACGGCGACGTGATCTTTAGTGGTGGGCTGCACGTCGATGGCGTGATTAAGGGCAATGTCATTGCCAAGGATGAAAAAGGCGATTCCGTTCTGACCTTGAGTGACCGCGGCACTATCCAGGGTGAGGTCAAGGTCCCCCACGTGGTGATCAATGGCAATATCAAGGGTGATGTGCACGCGCTCAAGCATGTCGAGCTGGCCGCCAAGGCCCGTGTACATGGCAATGTCTATTACAGCCTGATTGAAATGGCTATGGGTGCCGAGGTGAACGGGAATCTTGTCCACACAGCAGACAAGGGAAATTCGGTGGTGAACCTCAAGCGCGAAGAAAAGGCAGGTGCTGATTCTTGATCAATGTAGTCGGGAACCACATAATCACTGAATTGTATGGTTTCGCCCCGTCTACTGCGGGGCCCGATGTGGAGATGCTCTCATGACAGTCGCAACAGAAACAGCCGCCTTGACCTTTACTGATAATGCCGCCAGCAAGGTCAAATCCCTGATTGCCGAGGAAGGCAACGCCAACCTCAAACTACGGGTTTTCGTCTCTGGAGGTGGTTGTTCCGGTTTCCAGTACGGCTTCACCTTCGATGAAAACGTGCAGGATGGGGATACCCAGGTTGAGAACGACGGCGTCACCCTGCTGGTTGACCCCATGAGTTTTCAGTACCTCACCGGTGCCGAGATCGATTACAAGGAAGGTCTGGAAGGCTCCCAATTTGTGATTCGTAATCCCAACGCCACGACTACCTGTGGCTGTGGCTCCTCTTTCTCGATCTAGAATATCGACTAGGCTTTGAGGGCGGCATGACTCTGTCATGTCGCCCTTTTGGTTTTATATTTGGCTTTTCGCGGGCCTCCCTCGTACTATGTGGTGACATACCCAATTTAAGCGCCTAGAGAAGGAACACCCATGAGTGAATACTTACCTGGTCTTGCCGGTGTCCCGGCCACCAAGTCGAATATCTCAGACATAGATGGTGAGAAGGGTATTCTCGCTTACCGTGGTTATCCCATCGAACAGCTAGCCGCCAAGAGCACCTTCGAAGAGACCTGCATGTTGCTGCTGGATGGCCGCCTTCCCATGCGTGAGCAGTTAAAAAGTTTTGATGCAAAGCTGCGCCGTAGCCGCCGTACGCAGTATCACATTCGTGACCTGATGAAGACCTTTCCGCCGACCGGTCATCCCATGGAGATGTTGCAGACCGCCGTGGCGAGCCTGGGCATGTTCTATCCTGGTAATGAGTGTCTGACCGGCGGAGATGCCTGTCAGGACCTGGATTACATCCACAACATGACGGTGAAGATCATCTCGCGCATGGGTACGCTGGTGGCTATGTGGGAACACATTCGTAATGGCTATGAGCCGCCGGAGCCGCGCAATGACCTCAACTATGCCGAGAATTTTCTCTGGATGTTTACCGGCCAGGAACCCGATCCGATGTTGGCGCGCATCCTGGATGTCTGCCTGATCCTGCACGCCGAGCACACCATCAATGCCTCGACCTTTGCGGTACTGGTAAATGCCTCGACCTTGGCGAGTCCGAATGCCGTCATTGCGGCGGCCATTGGGGCGCTCTCAGGGCCACTACATGGTGGTGCCAACCAGAAAGTTATAGAAATGCTCAAAGAGATTGGCTCACCTGCACAGGCCGAGGCCCATGTAGACAGCAAGCTCAAGAATAAGGAAGTGATCTGGGGCATGGGGCACCGCGAGTACAAGACCAAGGACCCTCGGGCCAAGATACTGGAAAAGATGGTGGATGAATTGATCGAGTCACGCGGTGGTGATCTCAATCCCATGTTTGAGACCGCGCGTGCGGTGGAAAAGGTGTGTCTGGATAGATTGGCGAAGAAGGGTGTCTATGCCAACGTCGATTTCTATTCCGGAATTTTGTATACCGAGATGGGCATCCCGGCAGATCAGTTCACGGCCATTTTTGCGATTGCACGATCCGCTGGTTGGCTAGCGCATTGGCGTGAACAGTTGAGCGACAACCGTATCTTCCGCCCAACCCAGGTGTACACGGGCGAGCCTGCGCGGGACTATGTCTCGCTCGAAAAACGCTAGGCAGCGTTCTAGCCGTTTGTAGAACGGGATTCGCTCACACCAAGCTCGTTTTTCCCAGATTTCTTGATCCGATAGCAGGCCTGATCTGCTCGCTTCAAGGCATCACCGGCATCACGCATGTCCGAACTTAGCATTACGAGACCGATACTGGCGCTGCTGCCCTGGATCAGGCGGTCTTCATACAGAAAATGGTATTCACGGATATTGTTGAGTAATTGCCGTGCAATGCTCTGGGCCTGGTTGCCTGGACAACCCTGCAACAGGATCGCAAATTCGTCCCCACCGATTCTTGCCAGAACATCCGACTCACGGATGCTACTCTCCATCAATCGACTCAAGCCCACGAGCAGAACGTCACCGGCAGAGTGGCCGTAGTTGTCGTTAATCAGTTTGAAGTCATCCAGGTCAAGATAGATCAAGGCAAAGGTGTGTTTGCTGTTGCGCACGTCATGTATGGCGCTGAGTAGCATTTGCTCGAAGGCACGACGATTGTATGTTGCGGTGAGTGGGTCGTGCATGGCATGCCACGACATTTCTTCACTGCGTTTACGTTCATCGGTGACATCGCGGAAGACATAACAGATTCGCCCCAGCTCATTATTCTCGTTCAGGATTGGTGCGATAGTGCACTCCACCAACAGGGGCGAGGATTTAGGTATTTTTAAGTCTCTATGGGCAGGACAGACGGGACCGCTGATGTTCTCAAATTGCGTTGTAATATCAATAGGTGTCTCATCCTGCACAGCGCGGACATGAAATATCTCGGAGAGGTGTCGGCCGATGGCGGCATAACGATTGAAACCCGTCAGGTATTCGGCAGCATTATTCATCTCAAGTACGAGATGCTGAGCATCGGTGACAATGATGCCTTCTGCTACCGCCTTGACGGTCGCCTCGGCCAGTGCCTTGTCGGCACTGAGCTTGGATTGATAGTAGGTGATACGTTGCAACATATTGCGAGTCACCAACACCATCGTAATAATCGCAGCAGTGATTATCCAAAGAAAGAGAGAGATAGCGTTCTGATAGCGGGCCTGGGCCTTTTCCTGCGCCTGGTTGGATTGCTCTCTTGCGTAGAGAATCAGGGTATCCAGTTGCCCCTGTATCTGTGACTGGATGGGGATGCTGGAAAATTCAAAGTAATGTCGAACATCGATCTTTTTGTGGTCGACTAAATCGGTTGCCAGAGCCTCTTCCACGGGTTGAAGTGCCCTGATGAGATCGAGGGCCTTGGCGAAATTCTCGGTCTCATATTCCGAGAGGTGCAGGTTGCGATATTCATCCCTGTTGGCGACAAATTGGGAACCCAGTTGAATGTAATGCAGATACTCCTCATCAATACTCCAGGCATCGTGCATGTGATAGAGAGAGAAGATACTGATTTCTCTCGCACGGGCGATGCGCCCCATTTCCTGAAGTAATTCGCTTTTGCGATATTGCACCTGAAACACATCGCGCATGCTGTTGTTGGTGGCTTTGAGGTAATAGAGACCGACAGCAGAGATGCCACCGATAAGGAGCAGGGTAATGGTGGCACCGATCAGGACCACGGAACGGCTATGCAGGCGCATGACTAACGTTAAATCAACTTTCCTTGTTAAGACGGTCTCAGTTTAACGTAGTTTGTAAGCGACGGCGTGAGAAATATTCAGTGTTGATAAAAGGCACCCAAAATGACAGGGTGGGATGCGCCAGTAACGGCGGGGAGATTGCCACTCTTGCCTGCAATGGTTTGAGCGGCGAGCCAGGCGAAGGCCATGGCCTCGACCCAGTCTGGGTGAATCCCGCGTGATTCCGTGGAGAGTAACTCCACCTCACCGAGATGAATTTTCAGACGGTCGCACAAGAATTGGTTGTGAATCCCCCCTCCGCAGACCAATAAATATTTTAAATGGCGCATTGAGGCCTGGAGCGCGTGGCAAATGGTGGTGGCAGTGAGCTCACACAGGGTGGCCTGGATGTCTTCGGCGCGGTAAGAGGTGATATTGGTGATACTACGATTTAGCCAATCCAGATTGAAATATTCACGCCCTGTGCTCTTGGGTGGAGCCTTCACAAAGTAGGGGTCATTCCGTAACGTCTTGAGGACATCGGTCAATATCTTGCCCTGTGTTGCCCACGCGCCCCCAGCGTCATAGCTGTTCGAATGATGACGTTGTATCCACATATCACAGAGTGTGTTGCCTGGCCCGGTGTCAAAACCCTGCACTGGCCGGGCCGAGTCACCGGGCAAAAGGGTGATATTGGCAATACCACCGATGTTGACTACCGCGATGTCATGGCCTGGCTGCTGGAAGGCCGCCGCGTGAAAGGCCGGGACCAAGGGGGCTCCCTGCCCTCCTGCCGCCATATCGCGCCGACGAAAATCGGCGACAACATCGATGCCCGTCAATTCGCAAAGGGTATTGGGGTCGCCGATCTGGATTGTTGTCGGGAGGCGGCTATCGGGTAGGTGCCGTATCGTCTGGCCGTGGCTGCCAATGGCGCGTATTTCCGTGGCCTTGGTACCCGCCTCCGATAATAGTGTGTGCACACTCTCGGAATAGGCATGGGCCAGGGCAATGTCGGCCTCGGCCATGCGTTCAATTTCATTTTCACCGGGAGACAGGAGTGCCTGGAGCTGCCGGCGTAAGTCGGGGGAAAAGGTTTGATGCCGAGCTGTGAGCAGTTTGGTGTTGCGGCCGTCGTATTCCACCAACACTGCATCGATCCCATCCAGGCTGGTACCGGACATCAGTCCTATGTAGCGTTCCGCCAAGAAGGGGCTCCCTTATATCGCTGGCTAATGGCTCATGGCCATGTGAACTTCGCGATTCATATCTAACTGCGCCAGGAGTTTGCCTGCGTGGTATTGAAAGTCTTGTATGTACTGGGTGCTAATGGGTTGTGCATTGGGCAGCTTGATCGTGAGGGGATTGCGGTGTACCCCCGCAACCCGGAATTCGTAGTGCAAGTGGGGACCAGTGGCGAGTCCGGACTGGCCTACGTAGCCAATCACTTGCCCCTGTCGGACGCTTTTGCCGTTACTGATCCCTCGTGCATAGCGCGACATATGCCCATAGAGGGTGGTGTAAGTGCCACCGTGTTTGATAATTATGGTCCGGCCGTAGCCGCCTTTGATCCCACGGTAGACGATGCGCCCATCGCCAGAGGCCTTGATGGGGGTGCCAACAGGGGCGGAGTAGTCCACACCCTTATGCATGCGTATCCGGTTTAGGATGGGGTGTTTACGGCTACCAAAGCGGGAGCTGATGCGGCGGAAATCGACCGGGGTACGCAGAAACTCCTTGCGCATGGAACGCCCGTCTGGAGAGTAGTACTCACTTCGCCCAGCGGCATCACTATAACGCACGGCCTTATACGTCTTGCCCTGGGTGACAAACTCGGCGGCGATAATCGGGCCGTCATTAATATGTTCGCCATCCAGGTAGTGTTGCTCGTACATAACGCTGAACTGGTCACCCTCGCGGATGTCGAGGGCAAAGTCGATATCCCAGCCAAAGATGGCGACCAATTCCATGATCAGGCCATCAGACATCCCGGCCTCTGAACCCGCCTCAAATAGCGATGATTTTATGGAAGCACCGGCAAAGGCCACACGTCGATCAACGTCGTGGGTGATCGGGTTTACACTGAAGCCACCGTGATCTCGGTTAATGCGTAGGGAATGAGTCTTGTCGATGTCATAGACCAGGGTCACTAGCTGCTTGTCCTGGCCGAGATTGAAACGAAAGCGTTGATTTGGCAGGAGATCGCGCAGGGTGCGGGTCTCTTTGCCCAGTGACATGATGGTGCCAAGGTCAGTTTGATTGGCGCCGACCCGCGTAAATATCCCGGAGAGAGAATCCCCTGATTTGACCGTTATGGTCTGCCAGTTTTCCGCTGCCTTTGGTCCGGAGGGTGTGGCACCGAGGGTTGATGCGGCTGCGGGTTCTGGTGTGAGGGTTAGTTGCTGGCGCAGGACCTGTTCGGCGGTCCCGGTAGTAGCCGAAGGAGATTCTGTGGGGATGCTTGCCGAGGTCTCGACATAAAAGCTCAATAAGGTACCCACCACACCCACCAGGCAAAGTACCAGCACCAGCTGTACGCGGCTCAACGGCAGGCGCCGCCCCGGATGGGGCTCTGCCCGTGACTTATAGTCTTTTGTAAAGAAAGAATTGTAATCCACGGAATTTTAACTAAAAAGTTGTAATAGCATTAAAGATACCTATATGTAGCAGGTTGGTCAAATAGTAAACGACCAATTCGCGGCGGACTTTAACATGGTGGCCTCCAGCAAAGCCGGTCTATGGTACCCTTACGCGCCTTTTTTATTCATTCAGGAACGGTGGAAGAGCCATGCACGAGGCCCTTGAAATCATCAAGCGCGGCGCGGAAGAGCTGTTAGTCGAGAGCGAACTTGTTGAAAAGCTGAGGCGGGGCAAGCCCTTACGCATCAAGGCAGGCTTTGACCCAACGGCACCCGACCTGCACCTCGGCCATACCGTCCTCATCAATAAGCTGCGTCAGTTCCAGGACCTGGGACATGAGGTGCTATTTCTGATCGGGGATTTTACCGGCATGATTGGGGACCCTACCGGCAAGAGTGCCACCCGCCCACCGCTGACACGCGATGCTGTCATCGAAAATGCGCGTACCTACGAGCAACAGATATTCAAGATCCTCGACCCTACCAAGACCTTGGTAATGTTTAACTCTAGCTGGATGGGAGAGATGAGTGCCACGGACATGATCCAGCTCGCCGCCAAGCACACCGTGGCGCGTATGTTGGAGCGGGATGATTTTTCCAAGCGTTATGGCACGGGACAACCTATCGCCATTCATGAATTCTTGTATCCCTTGATCCAGGGTTATGACTCGGTAGCAATGCGAGCGGACGTCGAGTTGGGCGGTACGGATCAGAAGTTTAACCTTCTAGTCGGACGCGAATTACAGAAACACTATGGGCAGGAACCTCAGGTTGTACTTACCATGCCGATCCTGGAAGGGCTTGACGGGGTCCAGAAGATGTCCAAGTCACTCAACAACTACATCGGCATTGCCGATGCACCCGATGAGATGTTCGGCAAGCTCATGTCGATCTCGGACACGTTAATGTGGCGTTACTTTGAACTATTGAGTTTCCGTCCCATGACGGAGATCGCGGGCTTTAAACAAGAGATTGACACAGGGAAAAATCCCCGGGATGTGAAGTTTCTTCTAGGTGAAGAGCTGGTTACACGGTTCCATTCGGCTTCGGCCGCAACACAGGCGCGTGAGAATTTCATTGCACGTTTCCAACAAGGGGCGGTTCCCGATGAAATGCCGGAACATGTCCTAACGGCACCAAACGGTAAGTTGGCAATCGCCAACTTGCTCAAAGAGGCCGACCTGGTTGGTAGTACCTCAGAGGGGTTGCGTATGATTAAACAGGGCGCGGTCCGCATCGATGGTGAGCGCATAGAGAACAATAAACTCGAAATCGCCGCTGGGGCAATCTATGTCGTGCAGGTTGGTCGACGCAAGTTCGCACGCGTAACAGTACAGGCATAATACCGTTCATACTCGTCTGACAATGAATTCCAGCACGAGTATGCCACCGTCCTGGCAAAGCAGCCTCTAACATCACTATGGTTTGTGGGTGGATTATCTCCTTATTCAATCGTCGCCAGAGCATCGATCACATTTGCTATTGCTAGACCCGGCATCTAATCTCCCTTAAAGTTAGTCCTGTGACTCACAGTTAGCCGTAGCGCCATAGATGGAACTGCATTTAAGTAAACCTCCAGAATCGTTCAATAACGACATCTTTCGTGAACAGGTGCATCAACTCTACCGGGGCACCTGGTTAGCTGTAACAACCACGCTCATTATCTCAAGTCTCCTCATGCTCGCACTGTGGCAGCATATGCCCCACAACCAATTAATATGGTGGTGGTTGTCATTGCAGCTTAGCGCCATGGTTCGAGTGTTCCTCGCTATAGGATTTCTGCGGACGCGACATAATGATGTCAGCCTGAGGTCGTGGTACCACTCATATCTGGTCTCAGTAGTGATCTCGGCACTCATTTGGGCTGTGAGTATATTTTGGTTGGCACCAGAGAATCGTTGGGAAAGCCAGGCAGTCATCGTCTACTCAATAGTCGGTATAAGTGCCGGTGCCTTTACTACGCTGAGTTATCTGCGTACACCTTTCATCATATTTGTCTCAATCCTGTGTTTAACCCTGGGGTTCCGTTTTTTAACCTTTTCATCGCAAAGTGGATACATACTTGCTGCGGCCAGTATTTTTCTCATTCTCGGTTTGAGTGTTGGGGCAAGATTTTTCTACAACACAAATCGCCAGAATATCTCATATCGCTATGCCGGTGAGATACAGCGTAATGCACTCCAATCCAGCGAAAAACGGTATCGCACTCTGATCGATACCGCCGTCGATGCCTTTTTCCTGCACGATGAAACCGGCAGGTTTGTCGATGTAAACCAACAGGCTTGCCGTAGCCTTGGTTATAGTCGTGATGAGTTGCTTGGCTTATCTGTGCATGATATTGACCCATCTGCTCAATCTTTATCGCTTGGAAATAAATGGACAAGCCTGCATGAGGGAGAGGTTCTTACGATTCAGAGCGTACACAAGCGTAAGGATGGAAATTTATTTCCTGTTGAAGTCCGTCTTGGTGTTATCCAAGGTGATCATGAAAAACTATTTTCCGTACTGGTACGCGATATCACCGAGCGGACTCTTGCCGAGGAAAAACTACGTTTAAGCGAAGAGCAAGCCAAGGCGCAATATAGAAGTATTCCGGTCCCTACTTATACCTGGCAGCGTAAAGATGCTGATTTTGTGTTGATCGATTATAACGAGGCGGCCGAAATCTTTACACATGGTGCAGTAAATTATTTTATTGGGATGAGTCTCAATGATATGTATAAAGATGAGCCAGAGATTCGAGATGATATTGCTCGATGTCTGGAAGAGAAACAATTTATTGAAAAGGAAATGCCCTATTTTTTCTCAAAGGCAAATCGCCATGCATACCTGGCCGTGAAATATGCCTTTGTGCCACCCGATCGAGTTATGGTGCATACAGAAGACATCTCGGAACGTTTCCGTGCAGAACAGGCCGTGTTAGAAAGCAGAGAAAAACTTGCCATGGCGCAACGGATTGCAAAACTCGGGAATTGGGAGTGGGACCTGAAGACAGGTGCTATTGACTGGTCGGATGAAATTTTTCGTATCTTCGAATACGAAAAGCAAAAGGTAGCATCGACAGCGGAGAATTTTATGTCTGCAATTCATCCAGACGACATAAAGCTGGTCAGCGCTTCAGAGGAGCGCGCTCATAAAGGTGAACGTTATTTTGATGAGGAGTGGCGCATTTATACCAAGACTGGAAGTTTAAAATATATACATTTGCGCGGCGAGCGGTTCTTTAATCAAGAGGGTGAGCCTATTCGAATGGTGGGAACCTTGCAGGATATAACTGAGCGGAAGCAGGCAGAGATTACTAAAAATGAATTTGTCTCGACGGTGAGTCATGAGATTCGTACCCCTCTGACATCGATACTTGGATCGCTGTCACTGTTGAAAAACAAAGTCGTGGGCGAGCAAGCAAGCCCTCAGGCGGAGGAAATGATTCGTGTTGCCTATGATAACTCTCAGCGCTTGCTTACCCTCATAAACGACATCCTTGATTTATCGAAGATCGAAGCGGGCAAGATGCGGCTGAGGTTGCAGCCTGTAGCACTTGGAGCATTCCTACATGAGGCTGTTAGGGCTAATCAGGGATATTGTGAATTGAAACAGGTCAGTCTTATCACAGAGGGAATACCAAACGACGATGTTACGGTAATGGCGGATACGGATCGACTCATGCAGGTAATGAATAACCTGATTTCTAATGCAATCAAATTTTCTCCTGTGGGAAGTCGAGTAAGAATTGGATTGCACAACGATGATCGGCAAGTGTGCATACGGATAGAAGATGAAGGACCGGGTATTTCTCCGGAATTTCTGCCACGGTTGTTCGATAAGTTTTCACAATCAAACGCCTCAAATACCCGTTTGAGCGGTGGGACAGGCCTTGGACTTTATATCAGTAAGTTTATTGTCGAACAGCACGACGGCGGTATCGCTTACGAACCGACTGACAAGGGTGGAGCGTGCTTTATTGTCTGCTTGCCACGGGGATAATTCCTAACGTTTAGTTAGCGGTTGCACAGACCGCGATAAATCGACTGCTTTAGATACGTGTGATCACGTAGATTTAAATACTGATTTTGTGTCCATTTCAGAACAATGACCTTAGCCGATGTAAATGCTGACCATTACCCACGTTTTACTCTCTGCGCATACTGCTTGTGCACTGGTAAGCGGGGTTAATTAATGATGCTCGCCTTCCTCACGCTCCTATCCTTATGATTTGTTTATATATATTTAAAGCTGGTGGGGTTTGTAATAAATCCAAAAAAAGCACTTGACCTCTCGGGACGGGCCCGTATAATGCGCGCCTCTTGACGGCCAAGCGGTTCTAAACAAGCCGTGCTAACCACAAGATTCAATCGATACTGGTTGACGAGATAGCAGAAACTGACATAACATTGTCGGTCTGCGCCGGGCAAAGGCACGGCAACGTTCTTTAAAAATTCGAACAGATAATTTGTGTGGGTGCTTGTGTTGACGCGCTTTGTTACTAAAGAACGTCGATGTAAGCAACCAAGTCAAGCAATACGTTTTGACTAGGATGCTCTTCATCGCAAAAGGTTTGGTTGTTCCCAAAACAACCGAAATGATTGAACTGAAGAGTTTGATCCTGGCTCAGATTGAACGCTGGCGGCATGCCTAACACATGCAAGTCGAACGGTAACAGGGGCTTCGGCCCGCTGACGAGTGGCGGACGGGTGAGTAACGCATAGGAATCTGCCCTGTAGTGGGGGACAACTTAGGGAAACTTAAGCTAATACCGCATAATCTCTACGGAGGAAAGCCTTCGGGCGCTATTGGATGAGCCTATGTCTGATTAGCTAGTTGGTAGGGTAAAGGCCTACCAAGGCGACGATCAGTAGCTGGTCTGAGAGGACGATCAGCCACACTGGGACTGAGACACGGCCCAGACTCCTACGGGAGGCAGCAGTGGGGAATATTGGACAATGGGCGAAAGCCTGATCCAGCAATGCCGCGTGTGTGAAGAAGGCCTGCGGG
>JAHEDA010000052.1:3349-12552 GCA_024641445.1 Gammaproteobacteria bacterium | reverse complement strand
CCGCGAACGACAACCATTAGTCATTTAAGCGTTTTGGATGCTTGCTGCATCATACATCTGTACCACGACTCACTTATCAATTCGTAGCGGCACGCCCCTCAATCGTGACAAAACCATTTTCATCGACAGAGACTACATCACCCGTGTCGTGCCAGCCCTCACCCAATGATGACTTCACCGTTTGCAACCGGCCCGGCTCGTCCACCAACAAATAACCCAACATGATGTTCGGCCCCTTCACCAACAACCGCCCCCCCTGCACAACGCCTGCGACAGGTTGCAGCGTGTAGTGAATGCCGGGAAGGAATCGCCCCACACTCCCCGGCTTGTTGTCCATCGGGGTGTTGGTACACAGGACCGGGCTGGTCTCGGTGGTGCCATAGCCCTCCAGGATGCGCACCCCAAATTTTTCACTGAACAGGTGACGCGTCTCCTCCTGTAGCCGTTCTCCCCCGGCAAAGACATAGCGCACGCTATAGAAGTCGTAGGGGTGGGCGATGCGTGCATAACCATATAAATAGGTATTGGTACCGAACATGATGGTGGCATTGGTGGAGTACACCAGCTCGGTCACAATGCGCGAGTGGCGCGGGCTGGGGTAAAAGAAGGTGCGAATCCCCGAGACCAGCGGCAAGAGCGTCCCCGCCGTCAAGCCGAAGGAGTGATACATGGGCAGGACGTTGAAGATGATGTCATGCGAACCAAAATCTACCCGCGCCGACAACTGCGCCGCATTGGCCAGGATATTCGCGTGTGACAACACCACCCCCTTCGGGGCGCCGCCAGTGCCCGCAGTAAACAAGACCACCGCCGGGTCATTACAGTCGACACGACCGGCGCGACGGCGATAGGTCGTGTGCGGAAACCAGCTTGCGAGAATGCCAAACACCTTTTGCCGCAGGCTGATGCGCGCGGCCAGGTCTTCCAGAAACACCACCTTGACCTTTTGCGCCAAGGCAGTAATCGCTGATTCCAGTTTGGCCGCGGTCACAAACTGCCGCGAGGTAAAGACGGTCTTGATGGCGGCGGCGTGGCAGGCACTCAACATCCCCGGCGTGCCGGTGGAGAGATTCAACATCACGGGGACACGCCGGTGTGTATGCAGGCCAAGGAATACCAGCACGGTGGCCACCGTGCTGGGGAGCAACACGCCAACGTATTCAGCCGGCACGGTTTGCTTGCTCAGGATATCCCCGACGATGAAGCTCTGGCGCAGGAGCTGGCGGTAACTCAGGGCATCGCGTTCGATGTCCTCCACGATGAGGTAGTCGCTGCCATTCAGGCGCATGGCATCGAGCACGGCGCCGATGAGGGTGCGACGATAATTGCTGGTGGCAAACATCATCTCGATCATGATCGCCGAGAGTTCCTGCCCCGCATGCAGGCGTCGCTGCCGCCCTTGTACCTCGGGCGGTGCGACGATATGACGCGGTGGTAACAGTGTCAGGCGGATCTTGGGGAACCAGCGCAGCTTGATGCGGCCACGCATGCGTGAGAAGGGCGTGAGTTGCGCGCCGTCGATGCGCAGGGGTAACACCATGGCACCGGAGCGGTCGGCGATCAGGCCCGGACCATAATAGATCTTCATGAGTGAGCCGGTGACGGTGATGCGCCCCTCGGGGAAGATCGCCACCTTGCGGTCCTCGCGCATATTGCGAATCATCGACTTCAGGGAGAAAGGTCGCATCGGGTCGAGCACGAACATATCCACCAACGGTCGTGACAAACGGATATACCACTGGCGTGCGATCTGGGTGTTCACCGCAAAGCTGATGCGGCCGGGCAGGAAGCAGGCGATCAACACCGCGTCGAGGAACGACATGTGATTGGCGATGATCAGGACGCGCTCACCCGCGGCGTGATAGTGCTCCAGCCCACGCACCTCGACGCGATAGGCCAGCCGCAACAAACCACGCAACACCCACCTCAACATAAACTGCCCTCACTCCGTGTCGTGCACCAGACCGCTGATGTAACGCTCTATCAGTGAATCGATCAACTCCTCGGGTTTGGTGTTGCCTGAGAGGCTGAGCTTATCACCCACGCTCAGGTCACAGACCCCATGCACCCCACTCCACAGGGTACTGGCCGCCAGCTTCAGGCCCTGCCGATCCAGCTTCAGGCCCAGGCGCCCAAGCTGCTCCTCCACCAGGGCAAACAGACGCGCAATCCGCGCCTCAAACCACCCCGGCAGGGCCTGCCCCTGTGGCATGCGAAAGCTAAACAACAGGTGCCAGGCCGCCGGGTGCTCGCGGGCGTACTGTATATAAAAGTGGGCCAGGGTCTTAACCACCTCCTGCGGCGAGTCATTCCCCTGTCGAATCATAAACAAGTGCTCATACAGGTCATCCAGACGCTGGGCATTCAATTGCAGGATGAGGTCATCCAGATTGCGAAAGACGAGATAGAGTGTCCCAACGGTATAGCCCATGGCGGCCGCTACCTTGCGGGTACTTAGTCCCGCCAAACCCTCCTCGTCCAGGATCTTCTCGGCGGCGGCCAGCGCCATCTCCTTCAACTCCTCGCGACTGTGCTCACTCCGACGCGCCATGATGCTCCCTTCTGAACATTGTTTATTTAATTGTCGTAAGATAGTAAACAGCGTTTAGATAGTCAAGGGATTCAAGACGGAGATAATCACAACGGCATACTCGTGCAGGGCAGCACCCGGACATTAAAGCCCGTCGATCTCACAGGCCAGTGACAAGGTATCGGACTTTTGCGGACTGGCTTAGTAGTGTTAGGCAGAAAACCTGGCTGCCAGCCTGATAATTCACATGAGAAATGATAAACAGATACTCTTACTTACCCGGTAATTAAATCTGTGTTAACTTCCCGCAAAAGAAAAACGTTCTTAGACATAAAGTCTGCGCCAAAGGGCATAAGGCATAAGGCATAAGGCATAAGGCATAGTAATTTTTAACACACCATCAATCACAATCAAGGAGAGTGTATGGATAGAAAATTTGTAGCAACTGGATTGGGTTATGCCATTATTGGCTTAGCACTTGGGATATTCATGGCAGCCTCCAAGAATCATGGGCAATTGGTTACACATGCCCACATCATGCTTATCGGATTTGTAGTGTCGTTTGTTTATGGCTTGTGTCATAAATTATGGCTTAATAATACAACCTCAAAACTATCTCAAGTACAGTTTTATATTCACCAGGCCGGGACGATTGGCGTAGTGATTGGTTTATTCCTGTTATATGGTAATTTCGTTTCACAAGAAACCATCGACCCAGTTCTGACTGTATCGACACTTGCTGTTCTTTTAGGAATGATTCTCATGAAAGTGCTCTTCATTAAGTCAGCTAAAAATTCATAGCAAGTTACTCGACCGGGACGGTCAAATGGCTATTATTTGTCCGTCCCTTAACTCAGCATTTGGCTCGCCCACAGACCATGCTGTGGGGTATAACAGTACATTCAGGGAGTACTACTCATGATGATTCTATCTTTACTGCTGCTTGTTAACGCCATGTTGCACGGGGTTATCATCTGGCGCTTTGGTATCAAGGGGAACGTGCCGCCAGCGGTTTTCGGTTTCTTGTATGTGGCATTAGCACTCGCTAATCTCCAGGCATGGACATACGGGGTTCTTGCCACTTTGCTTGTGACTACGATTGGTCTTATCGGTCTTGCGGTAAATTACAGAAAACTCCAGCACGACCCGACGGTTGAGAAGATCATTTTTGGAGTCGGGCTAGCCATTCTCGCCTGCGCCGCCTATTTTACAAATAAATAATACCATGGCGGGGCACATTCTATACTAATACAACCGTAATACGTACCCTGCCCCGATTGCACACGCCAACATTGATATCACCATGTCACAAAATGTTTTGCAGAAAGTATTACCAAACTCGACTACATTGATGGAGGATGGATAATGAATAATATACGAAAATTGACAGTTGTCCTCCTCGTCCGAATACTCGATTGGTATGCCACGCAGAAGACCAATAGCACCAAACTAGAGATTAGGACTGAATCAACCGGGTCGGCAGATACCAGCAATCGACAAGATGGCTCATTATCATTTTTCAATCAACACTCAATTCAAATGTGATGGCTGGACCTATTGCCCGCAAATTGCCTCGCGTGCAGAGGCCACCTTCTTCAATATAAACTGTCCTGACACATCATACCCTCGTCATATTTGGATTCCCAGACTCAGCCTGACCTAGGATTAAATTAATTTCTCTGCCCCTTTGAACGCGAGGTAAGACAATAAATTTCCAAATATTTTCTGGTTTCTGAAACAGGAAATCACTGTATGCTAACCGCCTTGCTGCTTAATTGCTCTGCCTGTGTGGAGATGCTGGCCGGCACCCGTAGGTGATGCGGCGTGTATCCAGGCAGCAGAGTGCGTAGACGTTTAGCAAATGGGCTAATCCGACTGAAAAGCAGCCGGTGTTTGAAGCTTGTTCGGTAATGAGCACCACCGCGCCCCCCCTCTGCCGCCGATAAGATACGCATGCAATCCGCATAAAATCTGAACAGGTGACGCTGTGCCCTCCAGCACATGTATGCTCTAACCAGATAACTGCCATACAAGTGCTGATAGATATCATAGGCCACATTGCGGTGCTCAATCTCCTCGATCAAGTGCCATTTAAACAGTTTTGCAAAGCGCGGGTCGGTGAGCTCATGCTCGTACAGACCACTGGCGACCATGGTCAGCGCGCTTTGAGCCGTGTAGGATTCGAAACCCTCGACAAAGCCGATACAGAAGCGGTCAGACCTGTCGCGCAGGTAGCCGTCAAACTCATCGCGAAGTTGCTTCATTCTCACCTCTAGCCCGGGGTAGTTACGGGCCAGCACCACTTTATTGAAATCGGCATGCTTTTGGTAATGCTGCGACTCTTGTCTGCAGAAACGGTCCACTGACTCCCTGAGCGCCTCGTCACGTATCTGCGGCATCACCCTGCGCATGGATTTCACCATGAAGGGTTCCAGGTACACGGCGTACAGGCCCAAGGCAGTATGTAAATAGGAAAGGGTTGCGTTGCCCGCAATATAAAGTGGATTGAAGTCCTCCGTTGAGGGTACCTCGAAGGCCATCATGCGTACGGTAAGTGGATGGGTCATGGCTTGCCTCGCTTGGTTGGTAGATTAGACTACATGAGTCAAGGGCTATATTTTAGATACCCTCCCGGACTTCTGAAGAATCGTAAAGCTTGCCGAACAGTGACGGAAGTATCTTCTCTTCGAACCAGCACCGTCCTTTTTAATTCGTGAAATTATGCTAAAAGTTGCTAAAATACGCCCCTCCGGGGGGATGCGTGCAAAACCACTATTTCTTTGATCGCTTTGAAGTGAGGTCGGCAGAGCGTCTGCTGCTGGTTGACGGTAAACCGGCCACAATCGGCGCACGGGCCTTCGATGTGCTGTTGTGTTTATTGGCGCATTGCGATCGGGTTATCACGAAGAGCGAGATTCTTGAAATCGTTTGGCCTGGCCTGGTCGTTGAGGAAAACAATTTAACGGTGCAGATATCGGCACTGCGTAAACTACTGGGCCAACAGGCAATTACCACGATTGCGGGGCGCGGCTATCGATTTTCATTTGAAGTGCGGCAAGCGGCTGCTTCACCTCTGGATGAGATCAAACGGGCACCCACTCTCTACACGGACAGACCCACTATTGCCGTGCTGCCTTTTAACGTGTTGTCGGACGACCCCCATGTTAATCTTCTGGCCAACGGCCTGACTGAAGATGTCATTGCGCTGTTGGCACGCGTCTCAGGTTTCTTGCTGATATCCCACGCATCCTCTTTTGCTTTTCGCGGACAGCAGGCCAGTCTGCCTGAGGTCGCCCATCAACTTGGCGTTCGCTTTGTGGTAGAGGGCAGTGTGCGTCCAGTGGGTGATGTGCTTCGAATCTCAACGCAACTTACCGATGCGGCCTCAGGGCATGTATTGTGGAGTGGGCGCTTCGATAGTTATCCTGATGCCGCTGTTGACTTGCAGGAAGAGATTGCACGCGGAATCATTTCGCAACTTGAACCCGAACTCAGGCGCGCAGAAATCGCGCATGTTCGCCGTCAGCGCCCCGAAAATCAGGACGCATGGGCGCATTACCATCAGGCTGTCGGTGCAATCGCATTGAAGGGCTGGGGCGAGGACGCTATGGCCGAGGCGAGATCACATCTCCAACAATGCGTGGAGCTTGACCCATCTTTCGGTTTGGGTCATGCCCAATATGCGTTATTAACCGCTCTGGCAGGCAAAATCGGGGTGCTCTCCGAATCTTCTTCGATGCGAGCCGGTGCGCTGAATGCCGCCAATCGTGCAATTGAACTGGATCACGGTAGTTCCGAGGTGCTGGGCTACGCCGGATGTGCATTGTGCGATCTGGGACACCTTGATCGAGGTATTGAAATACTGCATCTTGCGCTGGATATTGATCCCAGCAATGCCCAGGCTCACGTCGCCTTGGGCACTGCTCTGGCCTTATCAGGTCAACATGAGACAGGCATCGAAAAAATGCGCTTTGGGATGAAGATAAGCCCACGGGACCTGCGACTTGGTTTTTGGGGCTGGGCACTGGGTATTTTTCTGCTCAGGGCAAATCGTATTGACGAGGCCCTGTCAGAGGCACGCACTGCAAGTCAACGTGATCCAAAACTTTATCTCACACGTGTCCTGGAGGCGGCGGTATTGGATCGCATGGGACATAGCGGTGAGGCTCGCAAGGCGCTGGTCGCGGCACGCCAACTTCGTAAACTGCTCAGCTTGAACGAAGTGGCGTTGACCCATGGGCATCATGTGGCCGAGAGACTGGCCTTGCTGTGGGCTAATGGGACTAACGGGAACGGAGCCTGAGCGATTCCCTCAAAGCCACACATAGGCTCACACCTCTGCCGTAGCAACCCGCCCGTGGTTTGTTGAATAAGATGAAGCCCGGCCTACGAGGTTAAGCCAATTCATCTTCAAAATAGTCACCTACCCCACTGTGCCAGGCGTTGGCGACACAACCAGCCTCGTTTATTCCGACAAGTAGTAGTTAGTGTTCACATGAAGCACGGAACTGAATATCCGGCCAGCGTTCCTCAGTGAGTTACAGATTTACCCGTGTTGGCGCGAGATAGCTCAACAGACACGAGGCTTCCACCGCGTGGTTGTTATACGTTGGAAATCCTCCAGCCGCTTTTCGTCGTCACACTCACCCAGCGTGCGGTATGCACATTCACCGTATCTAAGCTGACTTCAACCTTATATTCAAACTTGACACGAAAGGCCACCACATCACGCTGCAACACGCCCACCGCGCTGACGATGAGGTCGTTTATTGTTCATGGGGCGGAATACAAAGAGGCTGCCTCTTCACTCAACTGATCGAGACCCTTTTACAACTACTTGTTCTTCATAGTATCGCGCAGACGCACGAGACGAAACAGCTCGGGCGAGGTGGTGAATACCTCGCCCAGAGTTGTTCAGCAAGCCGCTTGAGCGTGTTGTCTACTTGAATTTAATGAAGAAGAAGTGATTACTGCCATCGTCCAGATTCAAATTCAAGCGGAGGCAGGTTCCAGCCAGTGCCTTATCAGTCTTCCAACGATAGTTATATTGATCAGCCGATGAGTCATATGACAAACCGCTTGTGGTAGAGGTCAGGGTTGCATCAACAATGTCAGAAACCGTGAGCGAATCACAAGGAACCGATACCGTACTCGGCTGACCACTAAGGAAAATGCCGGTACCGTAATCCCCTGTCAGGCTGAACTTGACTGGAATGTTACTCCCGGCATTGACCGTATTCAATGTTGGTGCATTGTCCACGGGTGCAAAAAAGCCCTTGAAATCGTAGTGGACGTAATAAGTAATCGATACCGGGGTAGCTGTATTACCAGCAACGTCGACTGCACCCGCACAAGTGGCCGTGAAAGTACCAACACCATGAGTATTACCGCCACTAACGGATGCGGTCGCAGGTATCGCCACCCCCGATAATCCCGGCTGATCCACAGTACTACATGTCGCGGCGGGCACCGTACCAATTATATAGCTCTGGCCATCGATGACACCCGTGACCGTTACCACGGGAGGGGTCTTGTCGATATTCACTGGAGATACAACTGCCGAACTGGTATTGCCTGCATTGTCAACGGCTGTCCCGGTGACGGATTGACCACTGCCCTCTGTTGTCAACGCCACCGTATCCGAGCAGGAGGCGATGCCAGAAAGCATATCGGTACAGTCAAATCCGACAACCACGTCGGTATTATTCCAATTACTGGCGTTGGCTACTGTACGACCGTTTGTGACAATCGTCGGTGGAGTCTTGTCAATATTCACCGGAGTTACAATTGCCGAACTGGTATTGCCCGCATTGTCAATGGCAGTTCCAGTGATGGATTGACCACTGCCCTCTGTTGTCAACGTAGCTGTATTTGTGCACGAGGCAATACCGGAAAGTACATCGGTACAGCTAAATCCGGCTACCACGTCGGTATTATTCCAGTTGCTGGCGTTGGCCGCTGTGCGGCCGTTTGTGACAATACTCGGTGGAGTTTTGTCCAATTTCAAGCCAAGAGTCTTGGTGGCTTCCTGATTGCCTGCAAGGTCACGAGCGGAGTAGTTGAGAGAACTAATTCCCTCACTCACAATCAATCTGGTGGCAACAGAACCAGTCGTGATAGTAGGATTGGGATCGCCGCTCAAGCCATGGATAATATCCGTAACACCCGATGGCTCAACACCTGCATTGCCATAATCTATGGCAGTCAGGGTCACCGTAATATCCTGATTACGCCACCCGTTCGCAGCACCTGCTGGCATAATTGTCGCGGTGGTGACGGGTGGAACAGCATCATTCAATGAAACAGCAGGAACCGCGGTTTGTTCAGTGGCCTCCCACATGCGAATGTAGGCCTCAGCTGACTGAAATAGCGGATCGAGTTGTGTAGATGTTAAACCATCCTTTTTCAGATCTTCAATCATGTCAGGCAAGAGCCCGATGTGTGCCAATCCATCAGTATTGAAATCGAATACTCGTAGACTCGTCTTCTGCTTATCGAAGGTGCCAAACCCAGTCATAGTAAACGGGTATTGCACCTTGGTCGATTCATCTTCACCCACACAACCTTCACCACCAAAGCGGGGGCCGTTGTGCTGGGAAATACCATTGAAATCGGTGCCGAAGGCCACACCGGGTTGGACATTGTTTATCGTCATGACATCTACTGCATAGCG
>JAHEDA010000052.1:0-3339 GCA_024641445.1 Gammaproteobacteria bacterium | reverse complement strand
GCTTGCGCCCATGTCTTTGATGAACGTAGACAATCGTTGTTCACCGCGCTGTAGCCCGGATCATTCTGACCTGGTTGGACGATTTTACCGATAGGAGGTTGAGTCATGACCGCGACCATTCCACCCAGATGCGCAATACGTTGCAAATCATCGCGCGTCCGCATGCGTTCATGACGTGTTGCCTTGTCAGTCAGCTCAAACATCAATGCGTGGCTGGCGACAATTCCAGGATAGCTCTTCTCCTCAGCCAAGCCCAGCGTTCGATCAAATGATTTAATCGACATATGGTCCACATCAATGATCATTTTTTTGCTCATCATTTCGCGAACCAGGAAATCACCCAGATTTGTCAATCCCTCCTTGTTACAAGTCGTGTTCAATGCGGCGGATGCAAACCTGCTTGGTTCCAGTGGGTCTAAGCCCAGAACACCTTGCTGCAAGGCGAGAAAGGCTTCAGCAAATAAATCCTTGTAGGTGTCGCCAAAAAGTTTGAATCCATAACCGCTCGAGCCATCGAATGCTGGTGTATTGGGGCAGTTTTCCATGTCGTAATAGCTGCCCATTGCATAGCGGTTGCCGACGGCAATGGTATCCATCCAGGTGGCAGCTCCACCATAGGCATTGTCAAAATTATGGATGGGGAATATGTGGCGTACGCCCATATCATAATATATCGCAAGCTGGGCACGAACACTCTCTGCCGTACACATGCCTTTTTTGCATCCGAACAAGGCACCCTCTTCTATACCGAGAACAACTGCCAATTGCCCATCGGCAATTGCCTTGCGTGCTTCGGCTGGTGAGGTAACAATTTTGAACCATCCTTGATTCGGATTATTGAGTGCACATGCGCTTGTGATACCTGTAATGCATTGGGAGTTCAACCATGTCTCGAACTCGCGAGCCTTTGCCAGCTGTAGATTGATGCCAGCCATTGTGTCATCGCATTTAAATTCAGAAGTATCAAAGCGGCGACTGGTCGCGCACAGCGTCTCATTGTTCACACCAAACATAACAATGAGCTGCAGGCCTCCCTTATGAGCCCGTTCCAACCACTTATAATAAGATTGTTGATGTGTAGTGCTGGACCATTTCGGCCAACCGATAAAGTCATGATCTCCAGTCGAGTAAATCGAGTTAGCGCCATCCCACTCTACACCACCGTTAGGCAAGATAGCGGAGAGAAATGGCAGCACATCAATATCCTGGATCATTCTCTGATCGGTTCCGAAACCGATCAGATCATCCCTGTGGTCATCACCGTGTATAAGTGTCTGTAAGCGGAAGGGATCAACCGGAACCGGTTTACCGTGTATACCACTAATAACGTGTCCGTTAATAACGCGATCCGCCGTACGCATTGCAAAATTATCCGAGCGGAGTGCCTGGCTGACACCGCCCCACGGATTGAATGCATCACCCCAAAGCGTCAACCCACCGAAGGCCAGATTGGAAAACATATGTAAATGCAGGTCAGCATAACCGCGTATGGGCTGAGTTGCTGAATTGGAGGTGCGTGTACTGATGTCGCAGTTGCAACCAGGCTCTGCAATAACTCGGTCGGCACGACAAACACCCGTGTCCGGGTGAAAGCCGGGGGAACATGTCGGAGATGCCGAGGAGGCATCACAGATCGCCTGCCCTTCTCCTCCGCAACTGATACAGAAACCAAATGCATCCTTTGTCAACCCTGTGTGGCACTCATCTTCTGCCGCCACGCCAACACAGGCGTGCGCACCTTCCGTACCACATAGAGTACAGGTACCGTTTGATTTGTAGCCGAACGGATTGCTGCCACCACACAGCTGGCCCTGACCGGAGCCACCAGCAACTTCTGTTAAACCGTTGACTCCACTGTTTGCAGCGTCATAAAGACACCCGCCGCTGGCCGGAATGGGATTATCGTTCCAGCGTTGCTCTGTGATACAGCAGGCACGTTGCCCAGGGCCACCGCATGCGTTGACGGCATCACAGTGACTGGAGGAAGAGGACCCGAAAAATACCGCCAAGCCGCTACCGCCGCACAGGCAATCGCCGCTGCATCCTCCTACCTCGGTATAGCCCGAATAACAGGCGCCACTACTCAGTCTTTCACTACTGAGGACACAACAGCCGCGTTGACCTTGGCCGCCGCATGCAGTGGTGGCCTCAACGGGTGGGGTTGTCAGCAATGCAGACAAGGCAACGATGAGCAGTGCCACATGTCGGACATGGCGCAGCATGCCAAATTGGAGAGACCGCCACAAAGTTAGTGGCACAGCAGACTTACGGCTAAAACGTATACCTGTACTCATGTTCATCTCCCCCGACAAAAAATGAAACAACCCAGAGCTGTGCCGTCTTATATATGCTTCATCGTTCACATACCACACGGTCTTCACAACTTCCGATAACTTAAGTGCCTATACTAGTGCAGAAATTTATAATTATTCCATCACATAGTAGGTCTTTGTCGTTATCTTCCTGCCTCCATATATGCAATTACAATTACCGTGACAGCATTGGATACAGTCAGAGATAACAGGCCAACTATTACAACCAACTATTGAGTGGACGAAGTATACACGGCATTTTCATCCAAAAACCAGTCCATCACAGCGAGCGCATACAACCCGTTGAAACTATTCAGCCTGTTTGTCGAAACATTGCCTGTCTCTACAACACCACTGTTAATTCTTGCTACCTTTCAGACTAATTTCGTCAACCATCCTTACCGGCTCACCTACTAATTAGTAGCTATTTAATTAGCATGAGAAACGGTTAGTGAAGATGTGAGCACGATGATTAAACACAGAGCGGCTCTCGTCAGAACCGAAGTGAAGCAAGGAATGGATATTCAGATAGCCTTGAGCCGAATCTGCCAGGTAACCGCGTTGCAGGTCTCCCCTGTTTTGCTAGTTGTGCGAGGCACAAAAAAAAACCGGCATGGCCGGTTTTTTTAGTGTTCCCGCGTCGCGCGGAATCGAATATCCGGCCAGCGTTCTTCGGTAAGTTGCAGGTTGACGCGTGTCGGCGCGAGATAACTCAACAGACCCGAGGCATCCAGCGCGAGGTTGTCGGTGTTCTTGCGCGTAAACTCCTCCAGCATCTTTTCATCGTCACTCTCGACCCAACGCGCGGTATGCACATTCACCGCCTCGAAGCTGGCCTCGACGTTGTATTCCGACTTCAGACGAAAGGCAACCACGTCAAACTGCAACACACCGACGGCACCGACAATGAGGTCGTTGTTGTTCATGGGGCGGAACACCTGCGAGGCGCCCTCCTCGCTCAACTGATCGAGACCTTTTTGCAACTGCTTGTTCTTCATCGGGTCGCGCAGGCGCACGCGGCGGAATA